>JADFZP010000229.1 GCA_015232485.1 Alphaproteobacteria bacterium | reverse complement strand
CGAGCGGCCCAGCCCCATGATGGCGACGATGCTTCCGGCGAGCGAGGGGACGGAAATCACGGCCTCACCTCAGCTTCAGGGTGGACAGGCCGGCCAGCGCCAGGATGCTGGCGATGATCCAGAAGCGGATGACCACGGTGGGCTCGGCCCAGCCCTTCTTCTCGAAGTGATGATGCAGCGGCGCCATGCGGAAGACGCGCTTGCCGGTCAGCTTGAACGACAGCACCTGTACGATCACCGAGACGGTCTCCAGCACGAACAGGCCGCCGACGATGGCCAGCACCAGCTCGTGCTTGGTGACCACGCTGATCGCGCCCAGCGCGCCGCCCATCGACAGCGAGCCGGTGTCGCCCATGAAGACCATTGCGGGCGGCGCGTTGAACCACAAAAAGCCCAGCGCCGCGCCGACCAGCGCGCCGCAGAACACCGACAACTCGCCCGCTCCGGCGACGTAATGGATTTGCAGATAGTTGGCGAACAGCGCGTGGCCGACCAGATAGGCGATCAGCGCGAAGACGCCGGCCGCGATCATCACCGGCACGATCGCCAGACCGTCCAGTCCGTCGGTCAGGTTCACCGCGTTGGACGAGCCGACCATCACGAACACGGCGAGCGGCAGATAGAACCAGCCCAGGTCGAGCAACAGGTTCTTCAGGAAGGGCACCGCCAGCGTGTTGCTCATCGCCGGGTCCTTGGTGACCAGCATGATCCACACCCCGGCGACCAGCGCGATCGCCACTTGGCCGATCAGCTTGATGCGGCCCGGCAGGCCCTTGGAATTGCGCTTGGTGACCTTCAGGAAATCGTCCAGGAAGCCGATCAGGCCGTATCCGGCGGTGACCATCAAGACGACCCAGACGTAATGATTGGTCAGATCGGCCCACAGCAGGGTCGCCACCGACAAGGCCAGCAGGATCAGGAAGCCGCCCATGGTGGGCGTGCCCTTCTTGGTCAGCAGGTGGCTTTCCGGCCCGTCGGCGCGGATCGGCTGGCCCTGCTTCTGCTTCTTGCGCAGCCAGCGGATGACGCCCGGCCCGGCCAGGAACGACACCAACAGCGCGGTCATCACCGCCCCGCCCGTGCGGAAGGTCAGGTATTTGAACAGGTTGAAGACGGAGAACTGGTCCGCCAGGGGAAAGAGCAGGTTGTAAAGCATGTTCTCAGGCCTCTCCCAGCAGAACCTTGACGACCCGACCCATGCGGCTGCCCGCCGAGCCCTTCACCATCACCACGTCGCCCGGCAGCAGCGAGGCCTTGACCCTTGGCGCCAGCAGATCCGAACTGTCGGCATGGCCGCCGCGCAGCGATGGCGGCAGCGCCTCGTGCAGCGTCCGCATGTGCGCGCCGGCCGTGAACACCAGATCGATGCCGCGCTCGGCGAGCGGCGCGGCCAGCGAGGCGTGCAGCGATTCGGCATGCGCGCCCAGTTCCAGCATGTCGCCCAGCACGGCGATGCGCCGCGCGCCCTTGGCCGGCTTGGCCAAGGCCAGGGTGTGGAAGGCGGCGCGCATCGACACCGGGCTGGCGTTGTAGCTTTCGTCGATGATCTCGACGCTGCCGCCCGGCAGGGCCAAGCAAAAGCGTTCGCCGCGGCCGTGCGGCGGTTGCATGTGGGCCAGACTGGCGGCGGCGCGGGCCAGATCGGCCCCGGCGGCGCGGGCGGCCAGCAGCACGCACAGGCTGTTCATCACCCATTGCAGGCCGGGCACGCTTAGGCGATAGGCGACGGTGTCGTCGCCGACCAGCGCGAAAACGCTCGAGTTCTTCGGGTCCAGCGCGCAGTCCAGCAGACGGGCGGCGCTTTCGATGTGCCAGCCGAAGCTGTCGACGCGGCCCGCTCCGGCGGCCCGCGCGGCGGCGGACAGCCGCTCGAAGAAGGGATTGTCGCGGTTCAGCACGACGGTGCCGCCCGCCTCCAGCCCGGCAAAGATTTCGGCCTTGGCGTCGGCGATCTCGGCGATCGAGGCGAAGAATTCGCAATGCACCGCCTCGACCGTGGTGACCACGGCGACGTGCGGCCGGGCGAGCAGCGACAGGGGCGTCAACTCGCCGGCATGGTTCATGCCCATTTCCAGAATGGCGAAGGCGCAGTCGGCCGGCATGCGCGCCAGACTCAGCGGCACGCCCCAGTGATTGTTCAGGCTGCCTTCGCTGGCATGGGTGGCGCCCTGGTCGGACAGCACCCGCTTCAGCATCTCCTTGGCGCTGGTCTTGCCGACGCTGCCGGTCACCCCGATGATCCGCGCCGAGGTGCGGGCGCGGGCGAAGGCGCCCAGCGCGCCCAGGCCGGCCAGGGTGTCGGGAACGATCAGCAGACGCGCCGTGTCGCAGCCTTCGGGAATGCGGTGGACCAGAGCCGCCGCGGCGCCGGCCGCCAGCGCGGCGGCGACGTATTCGTGGCCGTCGAAATTCGGCCCCGCGAGCGCCACGAACAGATCGCCGGGCTTCAGCGTGCGGCTGTCGATGGACACGCCGGTGGCGGCCCAGTCGGCGTCGCCATGACGCCCGCCGGTGGCCTTCGCCGCCTCGTTCCGTGTCCAAAGCACCGTCATGACTCCACCGCCTTCACCGCATCGCGCGCCACTTGGGCGTCGTCGAACGGCGTCGTGACGCCTTTCGCGGTCTGCCCGGTTTCATGCCCCTTGCCCGCCAACACCAGCACGTCGCCCGCCTCCAACTCGGCCACCGCCAGGGCGATGGCCCGACCCCGGTCGCCGATCTCGCGGGCGCCGGGGCAGGCGTCGAGGATCTGGCGGCGGATCGAAGCGGGCTCCTCGCCGCGCGGGTTGTCGTCGGTGACGATCACCCGGTCGGCCAGTTCGGCGGCTATGCGGCCCATCGGCGGGCGCTTGCCCGGATCGCGGTCGCCGCCGCAGCCGAACACCACGGCGAGGCGGCGCGCAGCATGCGGGCGCAGGGCTTTAAGAACCGTTTCCAAGGCGTCGGGCGTATGGGCGTAATCGACGAACACCGGGGCGCCGTTGGAACGCTCGGCCACCTTCTCCAGGCGGCCCGGCACGCCCTCCAGAGTCTCCAGCGCGGCGGCGGCGGCGATCGGGTCGCCGCCACAGGCCAGCACCAGGCCCAGCGCGCACAGGGCGTTCGACGCCTGGAAGGCGCCGGCCAGCGGCAGGTGAAGCGAGACGGGACGGCCCATAAGGACCAGCGACAAATCCTGGCCGCCGCCGGCCGGGATCGCCTCGACGATGCGCAGATCGGCCTCGGGCGCCTCGCCGAAGGTCAGGGCTTTCAGGCGGCGCGCGTGGCAGAAGCCCAGCACGCGGCCGGCATCGGGCGCGTCGGAATTGACCACCGCTCCGGCGCCCTCGGGCAGCAGATCGCCAAACAGGCGCAGCTTGGCGGCCAGATAGGCCTCCATGTCGGCATGGTAGTCGAGATGGTCGCGGGTCAGATTGGTGAAGGCGGCGGCGCGCAGGCGCACGCCGTCCAGCCGGAACTGGTCCAGGCCGTGGCTCGACGCCTCGATCGCCGCGTGGTCGATCCCGGCCGCCGCCAACTCGGCGAGGCCCTTGTGCAGGGCGACCGGGTCGGGCGTGGTCAATCCGCCGCGCGCCCAGCCGGCCGGGCCGACCACGCCCAGGGTGCCCAGGCTGGCGGCCCTCAGGCCCAGACGCGTCCAAATCTGGCGCGTGAAGGTGACCACCGAGGTCTTGCCATTGGTGCCGGTGACCGCCGCGATGGTGGCGGGCTGGCGGCCGAAGAAGCGCGCCGCCGCCAGCGCGAAGGCGCGCCGGGGCAAGGGGTCTTGGATCACCACGATGCCGGGCCGGGTGAAGCCGGGCGGCGCCAGCACCGCCACGGCGCCCGCTTTGATCGCCGCCTCGACATGGTCGCGCCCGTCCGAGCGCGAGCCGGGCAGGGCGGCGAACAAAAAGTTCGGGCCGACGGCGCGGGAATCCGCGGTCAGCCCGTTGATTTCGGGATCATCGGCGAGGGCTGGAACGCCCAGGATGTCACTCAACCGCGACAATCGCCCGCTCCCTTGTCGAAGCCTTCTGAACCGGAATGGCGGCCTGCGCCTCGAGCACCGGGCCGATGCCCAGCATGGGCGCGATCTGCGCCACGATGCGCGAGACCGGCGGAGCGGCGACCCAGCCGCCCGTCGCGTAGCCGAAGCTCTCCTTGGTGCCGTGCGGCTCGTCGACCATCACCAGCACCACGTATCGCGGGTCGCTCATCGGGAAGGCGCCGACGAACGACGACAGCAGCGACTTGGTGCGATAGCCGCCCGCTCCACCCGCCTTCTCGGCGGTGCCGGTCTTGCCGCCGACCTGATAGCCCGGCACGTCGGCCTTGCCGCCGGTACCCTCCTCGACGACCATCCGCATCATCTTGCGCATGTTCTTCGAGGTGCGGTCGTCGACCACCCGGCGAGCCGGGACGGGGGTCTGGGAGTCTTGGCGCAGCAGGGTGGGTTGGCGGAACCAGCCGCCATTGATCAGCGCCCCGACGCCGCTCGCCAGATGCAGCGGCGTCACCGCCATGCCGTGGCCATACGAGATCGTCATGGTGCTGATTTCGCGCCAGGGCGAGGGCACCAGCGGCGAGCCGACCTCGGGCAGTTCGATGGCGACCGGGCGCAGCATGCCCAGGCGGCCCAGGAATTCCTTCTGGCGCTCGCCACCCAGCGACATGGCCATCTTGGCCGAGCCGACATTCGAGGAATGCACCAGGATTTCCGCCACCGACATCGGCCGCTTCAGCGAGTGGTAATCGCTGATCGAGAAGCGCGAGATCTGGATCGGGTTGGTGGCGTCGAACATGCTTTCGGGACTGGCGATGCCGGCGTCCAGCGCCGCCGCCGTGTTGAACAGCTTGAAGGTCGATCCCATCTCGTAGACGCCCAGGGTGGTGCGGTTGAACCGCGCCTCCTCGGTGGCGGTGCTGGGCGCGTTGGGGTCGAAATCGGGCAGCGAGACCATGGCCAGCATCTCGCCCGAGCGCACGTCCATCACCACGCCGGTGGCGCCCACCGCGCTGAAATCGGCGATGGCCCGGCGCAACTCGTCGCGCAGCACGGTCTGCACCCGCAGGTCGAGCGCCAGGGCCAGGGGCTGACGGCCGGTCAGCGCCCCGTCGAAGGTCTTCTCGATGCCGGCGATGCCCTTGTTGTCGAGGTCGGTCATGCCGACGACGTGCGAGGCCAGCGGACCTTGCGGATAGACGCGGCGCTCGCCGTCCTCGAAATACAGGCCGGGGATGCCTAAGGCGTTGACGTCGTATTGCTGGCGCGGCGTCAGATTGCGCCGCAAATAGATGAAGCCGCGATCGCCCGACAGCTTGTTCAGCACCTCGGTGTGGCTGAGTTCGGGCAGCACGCGCAGCAGCTTGGCCGAGGCCTCGCCCGCGTCGAGGATCTCCTTGGGCTTGGCGTACAGCGACACGGTCGGCAGGCTGGTGGCCAGCAGCACGCCGTTGCGGTCGACGATGTCGGCCCGCTGCATGCGGTGGTCGACGGCCTGGGCCAGCCGGCGCTGGGGCTGCGAATCGGCGCCCTTCAGCACCATCACGTCGACCATGCGGCCGGCGATCACCGAGAAGGCGACCATGAACAGGGCGCCGGTGACGATCAGCCGCACATGGCCGGTTTCGACCGATTTGCGCTGGGCGTCGGGCACCTCGGCGGCGGGGCCGAACAGGGAGAACAGACTCATTGCGCGATCCTCCCGGCGCGTTCGGCGGCCAACAGGGCCGGCGACTTGATGACGGTGACGCCGCCCATCGTCTGGGCCGGCGTGGCGGCGTGGGTGACCTGCGGCGGCGCGTAATAGGCCGGAGC
>JADFZP010000228.1:2482-5800 GCA_015232485.1 Alphaproteobacteria bacterium | reverse complement strand
CCGGCGGGCGGCGAGCCGGCCTTGCCGCGCGGTGGCGAGGATCGCCTTCCGCCGCTCGACGAGCGTCCCCTCACCGCCGAGCCCTCGGCCGCCCGGCTGGCTCTGCATCTCGCCTTGCCGGCGACTCGCCAAACGGGTGGCGGCGGCGACAACGCCTTCGTCACCTTCGGGCTGACGGCGGGCGCCTCGTTCGATCTTGGTTTGCGCCACCGCGACGCCCAGGGCGCTCCGGCGGTCGGCGCGGATTGCGGGCGTTGATGACGGCTGGATGACATTTCATGAATACAGCCTTCACCGGATTGCCGTCCCGGCCAGACGATGCTCAAATACGCATGGTCGAACGGGACGCATCTTGGAAGGAGAATGGCGATGACCATTCGGGTCGAGCGCGAAGTCATGGAACATTGCCCCTGCTGCGAGGAAATCACGCTGCATGAGATCTTTCCCCTGATCGCCGAGACGGTCGCGGTGCTTTGGTGCCATGAATGCTCGCATGTCCGTACACGCGGCCCCGCCGACCACGCCATGGCGCAAACGTCGCGGGTCGCCGCGTGAGGGCGGCTAACCCATAGGTCGGCGTCATCAAGATGTAATATCCTAAAACGATAAGTCATGTCTGGCGTTCCCGCGAAACGTCGCGTATAAAGATGTCCCGCACAACGAAAGGGACGCGCGCCATGATCAGGACCCTCGATTACTCCCTGAGCCAAGTCGTCGATGGGGCGGTGGGCGCCTTCGACCCCTATTGCATGGGCTACATGAATCCGGGGGCCAGCGGCGGCGGCTACATCAGCACGATGAAGCTGTCGGTCGGCAAGGTGAACGTGCAAGGGCTCGACCGGGGCACCGCCGGCATCGTCGCCTATGACCGCTGCGAGAAGGAAGACGCCTATATCGGCCAGATCAACATGGGCACCGCGTCGTCGTTCTGCGGCGTGAACGGCGCGTTGTGGGGCTTCCATCTGGCGACCGCGCCGCAGATCGCCGACGGCTCGCTGAAGCCGATGTTCACCTATCCCGGCCCGCTTTACCCGGCCGGCGAGAAGCTGCCCCGCCAGGGGGTGGTGCCGGTCTATCCGGCGGCGCCCCTGCTCGACGCCACCGAACGCCTGTTCGGCCGCATGGACAAGACGGGGCGGGGCGAACGCGACCTGCGCCGCTTTCCGCCGATGCCCGGCGCCCACGTGATCTGCGCCAACAAGGATGCGAGCGGCCCCGGCCCCGGCTTCTTCTGGTCGGCGCTGGCCATCGCCATCGCCGAGGACCGCGACACCCAGGCCAATCTGTTCATCGAGGACGCCGATGTCATTCCGGCGACCAAGGTGATCAACGCCGACGGCAGCGTGGCGTGGATGCCGACCGCGTCGCAGGTCAAGGCGCAATTGCACGAGCACTTGCGCAACGTCACCAAAAGCATGGTGCTGTGCGGCCAGGATCAGGACGTGGTCTACACCCGCATTTATGCCGGCGCGAAGTTCATCTTCGCCAACGAGGAGGAATGGGGTTGCGCCCTGACCTGCGCGCCCTACGTGGTTCTGGCCCGCGACGCGGTGCCCAAGGGAAAGCGCGCCTCGTCGCTGCTCGATCTGACCATCGACCAGTGGGAGAAGGCGTTGAAGTTGGCGCCAATGCCGCCCGCGCCGGTGAATCCGTGCGTCTGTGGCATCGGAGTGCCGGTCGGCGAGGCCTGACCCTTCATTTTTCTGGAACTTTCGGGCAGTTGGTGCTATCCAAACCCGCCTAGTCTTATGGGTAGGCCGCAGACGCTCACGAGCGGGGGTCTCGATGCACGAAATTCTCCGGCAGTTGGATGACAAACGACGCCGCGCCCGGCTGGGTGGCGGCGAAAAGCGGATCGCGGCGCAGCATGCCAAAGGCAAGCTGTCGGCCCGTGAACGCATCGAGTTGCTGCTCGATCCCGACTCCTTCGAGGAGTGGGACATGTTCGTCGAGCATCGCTGCACCGATTTCGGCATGGACAAGGAGGCGATTCCGGGCGACGGCGTCGTCACCGGCTATGGCACGGTGAATGGCCGGCTGGTCTTCGTATTCAGCCAGGATTTCACGGTGTTCGGCGGCTCGCTGTCCGAATCGCACGCGGTCAAGATCTGCAAGATCATGGACCACGCCATCAAGGTTGGCGCCCCGGTGATCGGCTTGAACGATTCCGGCGGCGCGCGCATCCAGGAAGGCGTCGCCTCGCTGGCCGGCTATGCCGAGGTGTTCCAGCGCAACGTGATGGCCTCGGGCGTGGTGCCGCAAATCTCGCTGATCATGGGGCCCTGCGCGGGCGGCGCGGTCTATTCGCCCGCCATGACCGACTTCATCTTCATGGTGAAGGACTCGTCCTACATGTTCGTGACCGGCCCCGACGTGGTCAAGACGGTCACCCACGAGACGGTCAGCGCCGAGGAATTGGGCGGGGCGATCACCCACTCGTCGAAATCGGGCGTGTCCGATCTGGCCTTCGAGAACGACGTCGAGGCGCTGCTTCAGCTTCGCCGCTTCATCGACTTCCTGCCCGCCAACAATCGCGAGAAGCCGCCGGTGCGGCCGACCTCGGACCCGGCCGATCGCATCGAGCCCAGCCTCGACACGCTGATCCCCGACAATCCGAACAAGCCCTACGACATGCGCGAACTGATTCAGAAGGTGGTCGACGAGGGCGACTTCTTCGAGGTGGCGCCGAATTTCGCGGGCAACATCCTGACCGGCTTCGGCCGCATGGAGGGCTCGACGGTGGGCATCGTGGCCAACCAGCCGATGGTGCTGGCCGGCTGCCTGGACATCGACTCCAGCCGCAAGGCGGCGCGTTTCGTGCGCTTCTGCGATTGCTTCAACATCCCCGTCATCACCTTCGTCGACGTTCCCGGCTTCCTGCCCGGCACGGCGCAGGAATATGGCGGCATCATCAAGCACGGCGCCAAGCTGCTGTACGCCTATGCCGAATGCACGGTGCCCAAGGTCACCGTCATCACCCGCAAGGCCTATGGCGGCGCCTACGACGTGATGAGTTCCAAGCATCTGCGCGGCGACGTGAACTTCGCGTGGCCGACCGCCGAAATCGCCGTGATGGGACCGAAAGGCGCCGTCGAGATCATCTTCCGCCAAGACATCGGCGACGCCCAGAAGATCGCCGACCGCACCGAGGAATACCGGCTGAAATTCGCCAACCCCTTCATCGCCGGCCATCGCGGCTTCATCGACGACGTGATCATGCCGCACTCGACCAGAAAGCGCATCTGCCGCTCGCTGGCCATGCTGCGAGACAAGAAACTTGAGAACCCTTGGCGGAAGCACGGCAACATTCCGCTGTAG
>JADFZP010000228.1:0-2382 GCA_015232485.1 Alphaproteobacteria bacterium | reverse complement strand
ATGTTCGACAAGATCCTGATCGCCAATCGCGGTGAGATCGCCTGCCGGGTGATCAAGACCTGCCGGAAGATGGGCATCAAGACGGTGGCGGTGTATTCCGACGCCGACAAGGACGCCCTGCATGTTCAGATGGCGGACGAGGCGGTGCATATCGGGCCGCCTCCCTCGGCGCAGAGCTATCTGCTGATCGATCGCATCGTCGAGGCGTGCTTGGCGACCGGCGCGCAGGCCGTGCATCCGGGCTATGGCTTCCTGTCCGAGCGGCGCGCCTTCCAAGAGGCGCTGGCGGCGGCCGGCGTGGCGTTCATCGGGCCGGACGCCCACGCCATCCAGGCGATGGGCGACAAGATCGAGTCGAAGAAGCTGGCCAAGGCGGCCGGCGTCTCGACGGTGCCGGGCTATCTGGGCGTCATCAAGGACGCCGAGGAGGCGGTGACGATCGCCCGCGACATCGGCTATCCGGTGATGATCAAGGCCTCGGCGGGCGGCGGCGGCAAGGGCATGCGGTTGGCCTGGAACGACCAGGAGGCGCGCGAGGGCTTCACCTCGGCCACCAACGAGGCGCGCTCGTCCTTCGCCGACGATCGCGTGTTCGTCGAAAAGTTCATCGAGCAACCCCGCCATATCGAAATCCAGGTGCTGGCCGACGGCCAGGGCACCGTGCTGTACCTGCACGAGCGCGAATGCTCGATCCAGCGCCGCCACCAGAAGGTCATCGAAGAGGCGCCGTCACCCTTCCTCGACCCCGAGACGCGCAAGGCGATGGGCGAGCAGGCCTGCGCCCTGGCCCGCGCCGTCGACTACAAATCGGCCGGCACCGTCGAGTTCATCGTCGATGCCGAGCGCAAGTTCTACTTCCTGGAAATGAACACCCGCTTGCAAGTCGAGCATCCGGTGACCGAACTGATCACCGGCCTCGATCTGGTCGAGCTGATGATCCGCGTGGCCTATGGCGAGAAGCTGGCCTTGCGTCAGGAGGACGTCCAGTTGAACGGCTGGGCCGTCGAATCGCGCATCTATGCCGAGGACCCGTTCCGCGGCTTCCTGCCCTCGACCGGGCGGCTGACCCGCTACGCGCCGCCCGCCGACAGCCGCCACGTCCGCGTCGACACCGGCGTCTACGAGGGCGGCGAGATCAGCATGTTCTACGATCCGATGATCGCCAAGCTGTGCTCGTGGGGGCACGACCGCAACCACGCCATCGCCCATATGCGCGGCGCGCTGGACGAGTTCCACATCCGGGGCCTTAGCCACAACATTCCCTTCCTGGCCGCCCTGATGGCCAATCGGCGCTTCGTCGAGGGCCGCTTGACCACCAACTTCATCGCCGAGGAATTCGCCGACGGGTTCCACCCCGGCGATCTGCCGCACGACGATCCCGAATTGCTGGTGGCGGTGGCCGCCGCCGTGCATCGCCGCATCGCCGAGCGCGACACCCGCATCTCGGGCCAGCTTCCCGGCCACGGCGCGGTGGTCGGCGAAAGCTGGGTGGTGATGCTCGACGGCAAGCCGCATCCGGTGGTGGTCCGCCCCGCCGAAAAGGGCTACGCCGTGGTGGTGGCGGGCGGCGAGGCGATCACCGTGCGCACCGACTGGGTGATCGGGCAGCCGCTGTTCCGCGGCGTCGTCAACGAGCGGAGCGTCTGCATCCAGATCGACCGGGTCGGCGTCGGCTATCGCCTGCTGCATGCCGGCGCCCGCGCCGACGCGCTGGTGCTCACTCCGCCCGGCGCGCGGTTGGCGGCGCTGATGCCGCACAAGGCTCCGCCCGACATGTCGCGCTTCCTGCTGTCGCCGATGCCCGGCCTGCTGGCCTCGGTGGCGGTGATCGAGGGCCAGGAGGTCAAGGCCGGCGAAGCGCTCGCCGTGGTCGAGGCGATGAAGATGGAAAACATGCTGCGCGCCGAGCGCGACGCCACGATCGCCAAGATTCACACCAAGCCGGGTTCCAGCCTGGCGGTCGATCAGGTGATCCTGGAGTTCGCATGAAGTCGGTGCGCGTCCGCATCCACGGCAAGGTGCAGGGCGTCTGGTTTCGGGGTTGGACGGTTGAGCAGGCGGGCCAGTTCGGCCTGTCCGGCTGGGTGCGCAACCGTCGCGACGGCACCGTCGAGGCGGTGTTCTTCGGCGACGACCAGCCGGTCGAGTCGATGCTGGCCCTGTGTCGGCGCGGCCCGCCCGCCGCCCTGGTGACCAAGGTCGAGGTCACGCCCGACGCGCAGCCGGATCAGCCCGGCTTCGGGCAGATGCCGACCCTGTGACATGGCCCGTTCCCCCCTCAGTCTGCTGACCCTGGCCGAAAGCCACCTCGCGGCGGGTTACGCCGACGAGGCCGAGGCGCTGGCCGCCGACATCGCCGCCGGACTGGGGCGCGGACAGGCG
>JADFZP010000227.1:1234-5816 GCA_015232485.1 Alphaproteobacteria bacterium | reverse complement strand
CAGCTTGCCGCCCATGGAACCCGAGGATGTGTGCATGCCCTAGCGCTTTCGCGGGAATGACGATGAAAATGGAGTGCTAAAACTCGACGATCGACGCGGCGGCCAGAAGGGCCAGCACCGCCATCACGTAGAACAACGCGCCGACGCCCATCAGAAACAGCATGTTGCCAAAGGTGCCGACCGGGTTGACGGCTTTTTCGCGGTGGATGCGATCCGGGTTGCGGCGCTCGCGCCCCGACACCACGGTCAGGAAATAGCGGTGCGTCAGGGCCGGAATCGACAGCCGGATGTTTACCGGATAGCGGCGCCATGTCGGCGATTTGGCCGCGTGATAGAGGGCCGCGCGCTGCTCGGGCGAGAACGAGTCGATCACCTCGTCCGGCAGTCTTGAGAACAGCCAGTCGGCGGTGCCGTCGGGCACAGGGCTTTCGCTCATGCTGGACATCGACCTTCGCCTTCCCTCTCGTTCCGGTCAATCTAGCCCGAATTTCTCACACCGTCACCGCCGTCATCGCGTTTCGGGGAGACGGAGTGCCAAGTCGCGGCGCGCCGCCAAGGCTGGCCGCCTTGGCAAGCGCCGCGACGCCGGCAGCCGTCCGCCGAAACGCGACCCTTCGGGCGGGGAAAATCCGCCGACAGGGTGCGTTGCCGGCCTTGGTCGATGCGCCAGCATCGACCGGCGCCCGGCGCCTGCCCTGTCGACGGATTTTCCTCCGTGACGGCGGTGAGGGTGTGAGAAATTCGGGCTAGCCGCGCCCGGCCCCGCCCGCCAGAGGGAACCTCTTGTAATGAAGCTGGCGCGCGTTAGCCTTGGACCAAGGACGGCGAGGGAGAGCGGCATGGCACATCGGGCGGAACATCTGAAGGCGGAAACCGTCGCCAAAGTGGCGCGCATGGCGCACGAGCGTTTGGAACGCCCGCAAGCCGACCTGGCCGAGACCTTCATCCGCCAGTACTTCGCCAATGTGGCGCCCGAGGACGTGGTCGGCCGCGACGCCGAAACCCTGTATGGCGCGGCGATGGCGCTTCTGTCGCTGGCCCGCCGCCGCAAGCCGGGCGAGGCCAGGGTGCGCATCTACACGCCGCTGATCGAAGAGCACGGCTGGTCGTCCGATCATTCCATTGTCGAACTGATCAATGACGACATGCCGTTCCTGGTCGATTCGGTGACCGCCGAGCTGATTCGCCAAGACATCGCCGTCCATCTGGTGATCCATCCGATCCTCGCGGCGCGGCGCGACCCGGCCGGGCATCTGGTCGCGATCGAGCCGCCGGGGCAAAGCCCTGGGCCGCTCGAATCGATGATGCATGTCGAGATCGACCAGCGCCGCGATCCCCACGCCCTCGACCTGCTGGCCCAGCGCCTGCAGGCCGTGCTGGCCGACGTCCGTTTGGCGGTGGCCGATTGGCGGGCGATGCGCGGCCGGCTGGAAGAGGCGATGGCCGAACTCGACCACGCCCCGGTGCCGGCCGACGAGATCGCCGAATATCGCGACTTCCTGCGCTGGCTTTACGACGACCACTTCACCTTCCTGGGCACCCGCTCGGTGAGCTTCGACTCCCAGGGCGTGATCGGCATCGACCAGGACGGGGCGCTGGGCCTGTTGCGCGATCCCGAAATCCGGGTGTTCGACGCGGCGCGCCACCTGTCCAGCATGCCGCCGCAGGTGGTCGAGTATCTGCGCCGGCCGGTGCCGGTGATGATCGCCAAGGGCGACCGGGTCTCCAGCGTCCATCGCCCGGTGCCGCTCGACATCATGGGGATCAAGCGCTACGACTCCGAGGGTCGGGTGATCGGCATGCACGTCATCACCGGCCTGTTCACGGCGGCGGCCTATACCGACAGCCCCGGCGCCATTCCCGTCTTGCGCCGCAAGATCCGCCACGTCGTCGAGAAATCGGGTTTCCTGCCGTCCAGCCACGACGGCAAGGCGCTGCTCAACATCCTGGCGACCTATCCCCGCGACGAGTTGTTCCAGATCGGCGAGGACCAGCTTCTTTCGATCGGGCTGGGCATCCTGCGTTTGCAAGAGCGCCAGCGGGTGGCGCTGTTCGTGCGCCGCGACGATTTCGAACGCTTCGTCTCGTGCCTGGTCTATGTGCCGCGCGACCGCTTCGACACCAAGCTGCGCCTGGCCATCCAAGCCATCCTCGAAGACTCGATGGACGGCAAGGTGTCGGACTACTTCACCCAGGTCGGCGCCTCGCCGTTGGCCCGGCTGCATTTCGTGGTCCGCAATCAGCCGGGCGTGGTGCCGCTGTTCGACGAGGCCGAGATCGAGCGGCGCCTTGTCGAGGTGACCCGCTCATGGGCCGATCGCCTGCAAGACGCCCTGATCGAGACGCATGGCGAGGAACGCGGCCTGGAATTGATGCGCCGCTATGGCCAGGCGTTCCCGTCGTCCTACTGCGAGACCACGTCGGTGCGCGGCGCCGCCTTCGACGTCGACCGCGTCGAGGCGGTGCTGGGCGGCGTCGCCCTGGGCACCAACCTCTATCGCCCGGCCGAGGCCGAGGACAGCGAGGCGCGCTTCAAGCTTTATCATGCCCGTCGGCCGGTGCCGCTGTCCGAGGTGCTGCCGGTGCTCGAACATCTGGGCTTCAAGGTGATCGCCGAGGTGCCGCATCAGGTGCGCCTCGCCGACGAGCGGGTGGTGTGGATTCACGACTTCACCATGTGCAGCGCCGACGAGGGGCCGCTCGACATCGGCCGCCTGCGCGAGCCGTTCCACGACGCCTTCGCCCATGTGTGGCGCGGCGCCGCCGAGGACGACGGCTTCAACGCCCTGGTGGTGCGGGCGGGGCTCTCCTGGCGCCAGGTGATGGTGCTGCGCGCCTATGCGAAATACCTCCGCCAAACCTCGTCGACCTTCAGCCAGTCCTATATGGAGCGCACCCTGGCCGCCAATCCCAAGGTGGCCGCCTTGCTGGTCGCGTTGTTCGAGGCGCGCTTCGACCCGCACGGCGCCGGCTCGGACAAGGCCGCCCACGAGCTTGACCAAGCGCTCGACGCGGTGGTCAGCGCCGACGAGGACCGCATCCTGCGCAGCTTCCGCAATCTGGTGCGCGCCACCCTGCGCACCAACCATTTCCAGCGCGCCGAGGACGGCGGGCCGAAGCCGCATCTGGCGCTCAAATTGGATAGCCGGGCGCTCGACGAATTGCCGCTGCCGCGGCCGCTGGTCGAGGTGTTCGTCTATTCGCCGCGCATGGAGGGCATCCATCTGCGCGGCGGCAAGGTGGCGCGCGGCGGCATCCGCTGGTCCGACCGGCGCGAGGACTTCCGCACCGAGATTTTGGGCCTGATGAAGGCGCAGATGGTCAAGAACGCGGTGATCATCCCGGTCGGCGCCAAGGGCGGTTTCGTGGTCAAGCGCCCGCCGCAGGGGGGCCGCGAGGCCCTGCTGGCCGAGGGCATCGCCTGCTACCAAACCCTGATCCGCGGCCTGCTCGACATCACCGACAACCGGGCCGGCGATCAGGTGACGCCGCCGCCCGATCTGGTCCGCCACGACGGCGACGATCCCTATCTGGTGGTGGCGGCCGACAAGGGCACGGCGACCTTCTCGGACATCGCCAACGCGCTGTCGCTCGATTACGGCTTCTGGCTGGGCGACGCCTTCGCCTCGGGCGGCAGCCGGGGCTACGACCACAAGGCGATGGCGATCACGGCGCGCGGCGCCTGGGAATCGGTCAAGCGCCATTTCCGCGAGATGGGCCAAGACATCCAGGCCGAGGATTTCACGGTGGCCGGGGTGGGCGACATGTCAGGCGACGTGTTCGGCAACGGCATGCTGCGATCTTCGCATATCCGGCTGGTGGCGGCGTTCGATCACCGCCACGTCTTCCTCGATCCCGAGCCGGACGCGGCGGCGTCCTTCGCCGAACGCCAGCGCCTGTACGGGCTGCCGCGCTCGTCCTGGGCCGATTACGACCCGGCGCTGATCTCGGCCGGCGGCGGGGTCTATCCGCGCGACGCCAAGGCGATCCATCTCTCGCCTCAGGCGCGGGCGCGGTTCGGACTGGCCGCCACCGTGACGCCGGCCCAACTGGTCCGCGCCATCCTGTCCGCCCAGGTCGATCTGCTGTGGTTCGGCGGCATCGGCACCTATGTCAAGGCCTCGCACGAAAGCGATCTCGAGGTCGGCGACCGCGCCAACGACGCGCTGCGCGTCGATGCCCGCGCCTTGCGCTGCAAGGTGATCGGCGAGGGCGCCAATCTGGCGGTGACCCAGCTCGGCCGTATCGAATACGCCCTGAAGGGCGGACGGCTCAACACCGACGCCATCGACAATTCGGCGGGAGTCGACACCTCGGATCACGAGGTCAACATCAAGATCCTGGTCGACCCGGCGGTGGCCGAGGGCGATCTGACGCCCAAGCGGCGCAATCAATTGCTGGTCGGCATGACCGACGAGGTGGCCGCCCTGGTGCTGCGCGACAACTATCTGCAGACCCAGGCGATCAGCGTCACCCAGTCCCAGGCGCCCGATCTGCTCGACGCCCATGACCGCCTGATCCGGCTGCTGGAAAAGAACGGCCGGCTCGACCGCGGCGTCGAATACCTGCCCGACGACGAGGA
>JADFZP010000227.1:0-1224 GCA_015232485.1 Alphaproteobacteria bacterium | reverse complement strand
CTGGCGCGCCGCGCCGCCGAAGGCAAGGGTCTGACCCGGCCGGAAATCGCGGTGCTTCTGGCCTACGGCAAGATTTGGCTTTACGACCATATCCTGGACAGCGATCTGCCCGATCACCCCCTGCTGCTGGACGATCTCGCGTGCTATTTCCCGCACCCGATCCGCGACCATTTCCGCGACCGCCTGCCGCGCCACCGGCTGCGGCGCGAGATCATCGCGACCCGCACCACCAACAGCATGATCAACCGGGTGGGCGGAACCTTCATCAGCAGCATGATGGAACGCACCGGCATGCCGCCGGCCGACGTCGCGCGGGCCTATCTGGTGGTGCGCGACGCCTTCCGTCTGCGCGAGTTGTGGGATGCCATCGAGGCTTTGGACACCTTGGCGCCGGCCGCGGCGCAGACCGCGCTGCTGATCGAATCGACGCGGGTGATCGAACGCGGCGTCACCTGGGTGCTGCGCCACGCGCCCAAGCCGCTCGACATCGGCGCCTTGATGGCCGAGCTGGGGCCGGGCGTCGCGGCGTTGCGCGACTCGTTGCCCGGCCTGATGCCGGCCGATCTGGCGGCCTCGGTCGAGGCCCATGCCGGCGAATTCGTCGCGATGGGGGCGCCGGCCGATCTGGCCGCGCGGGTGGCGGGGCTGATCGTGCTGGCCTCGGCGCCCGACGTGATCCGCATCGGCAACCGCACCGCCCTGCCGATCGAAGCCGCCGCCCATCTTTACTTCCGGGTCGGCGCCCGCTTCTCGCTGGGCTGGCTGCGCTCGGCCGCCGAGGGGTTGGGCGGCGACGGCAATCACTGGCAGCGCCTCGCCGCCTCGGCGGTGATCGAGGAACTGTACGGCCATCAGCGCGAATTGACGCTGGATGTGGTGAACGGCCACGGCTTGGGCCCCGACTACGCCCCCGACCGCGCCATCGAGGCCTGGGTCGAACGCCGCCGCCCGGCCGTCGAGCGGGCCGAGCAGTTGCTGGCCGAATTGAAGGCCGCCGGACGGCCGGACCTCGCCATCCTCACCGTGGCGAATCGGCAATTGCGGTCGTTGACCGAGGCGGGGTGAACCCATTTGAGGGAGAGCGGGTCTGATGGAGATGGGTCACGCGTCGTCGGTGCGGACGAGCCGCGGCGGGCTGGTGTCGTGGTGCCTGTACGACTGGGCCAGAAGCACCGCGATTTCCGGTCGGGTCAGACCCTTGCCTTCGGCGGCGCGGCGCGCCAG
>JADFZP010000226.1 GCA_015232485.1 Alphaproteobacteria bacterium | reverse complement strand
TATCCCAAGCCGACCGACGCCACCTTCTGTCTGGCCGGCCTGCTGACCGCGCTGGGCTGGCGCGGCGATCCCCGCCGCCTGAGCGAGGTGCTGCCCCATCTCAAGGAGACCTTGCGGGCCGAGGACATCCGCCAAGTGATGGCCAACCTCAATTTCTCCAGCCGCCATCTGCGCATCGATCTGGCCGACATCGACCCGCGCCTGATGCCCTGCCTGTTCGTCCCCGACCAGGGACCGATGCTGGTCGTCCTTCAGCGCGAGGACGACCGCATCACCGCCTTCGACGGCGCCGCCGTCGGCTTGACCGAGCGCCAGCCGACCCCGCAGCCGGGCTCGGCCTATTTCTTCCAGCCGCTCGACGATTCGCATGGGGCGGCCGAGGGAAGCTGGTCGCGGCGCATGCTGAAGCGCTTCCTGCCGCATATGTGGCTGGGCTTCGGCGCCTCGGTGTTCATCAACATCCTGGCGCTGGCCGCGCCGCTGTTCGTGATGGCTTGCTACGATTTCGTGATCCCGGCCGGCAACGCCGCCGTGCTGCCCTATCTGCTGGCCGGGGCGGCCATCGCCCTGGGCGCCGAGGCCACCTTCCGCGGCTTCCGCGGGCACATCCTGTCCTTCGTGGGCGCGCGCGGCACCTATGTGGCGGGCAATGCCGTGTTCCAGCGCATCCTGGCGCTGCCGGTGTCGTTCACCGAGCGCGCCACGGTCGGCTCGCAGGTCGCCCGCATCAAGGATCTCGAGGGCTTGCGCGACATGTTCGTGGGGCCGCTGGCGACGCTGTTCTTCGACCTGCCGACCAGTCTGGTGTTCGTGGTGGCCCTGGCGATCATCAATCCCTGGCTGCTGCTGGTGGTGCTGTTCGCCGGAGTGGCCCTGACGCTGCTGACCACGCTGTTCTATCCGGCGCTGAAGGAGCGGCTGTCCGCGTCGTCGCGGGCCGGCTCGCATCGGCAGGAGTTCCTGATCGACAGCTTGGCCAAGATGCGCGCCATCCGCCTCGCCGCCGCCGAGGAGACCTGGCTCGAGCGTCACCGCCAGATCTCGGCGCGGGCCATCATGGCCGATTTCCGCGCCAGCCTGTCCGGCATGGCGATGTCGATGGCCGCCCAGACCTTGATCGTGCTGACCGGCTTGGCGACCGTCAGCGTCTGCGTGTTCGGCGCGCTGAGCGGAGCGATCAGCACCGGCGGCATCATCGCCTCGATGATGATCATCTGGCGCCTGCTGGCGCCGTTGCAGAACGCCTTCACCGCCGTCGGCACGCTGGTGCGCGCCAAGGCCAGCCTGGGCCAGATGGACGCGTTGATGCGCCTGAAGGCGGAAAGCGAACCCACCGCCCAGGTGCATGCGACCCGCACCTATCGCGGCCAGATCGCCTTCAACCGCGTCTCGTTCCGCTACAGCCACGAGGCCGATCCGGCGCTGGTCGGCGTGAGCTTCCAGGTCGAGCCCGGCCAAGTGCTGGCGGTGGCCGGCTCGAACGGTTCGGGCAAGTCGACGACCATCAAATTGATGCTGGGGCTTTACCACGCCCAGGCCGGCAGCGTGCGCCTGGACGGCGTCGATCTGCGCCAGATCGATCCGGTCGATCTGCGCCGCGCCATCTCGTATGTGCCGCAGCGGCCGGATTTCTTCTACGGCACCATCGCCCAGAATCTGCGGCTGGCCCATCCCAACGCCACCGACGCCGAGTTGGAATGGGCGCTGGAGATGAGCGGCGCCCGCGACGAGGTGCTGGCCCTGCCGCGCGGCCTTGACACCCGCATCCTGGACGGGCACGCCGACCACATGGCGATCGGCCTGCGCCAGCGGCTGTCCTTGGCCCGCGCCTATCTCAAACCGGCGTCGCTGCTGCTGCTCGACGAGCCGGGCAACGGCCTGGACTTCGTCGGCGACCGCGCCTTCATCGAGGCGATCGGCCGCATCCGGGGCCGCACCGCGGTGGTGATCGTCACCCACCGGCCCAGCCACCTGCGACTGGCCGACGCGGTGCTTTACCTTCAAGGCGGCTATGGCCGCGCCTTCGGGTCCTACGACACGGTGGCCAAGCAAATCGGATTGGACTCCCTTTGATGAAGAAAGCGCTGACAGCCCCCAAGGCGAATCTTCCCGCCCATGGCCGAGGGCGGGGCCAGCGCCGCTATCTGTCCGAGGCGATCCAGCTTGAAGAGGACAGCGTTCCGGTCAACGTCCGGCTGTTCCTGGCCGCCATGGTGGCGACCATCCTGCTGTTCGTCGGTTGGGCCAGCATCACCACCATCGAAGAGGTCGCCGTGGCCCCCGGCTCGATGGTGCCCAGCGGCGCGGTGCAGGTGGTGCAGCATCTCGAAGGTGGCATGGTCTCGGAGATCACCGCCAAGGACGGCCAATTGGTCGATCAGGGCGAGGTGCTGATGCGCTTGGCGCCCGCCCAGGCGCGCTCGGAGGCCGAACAGCTCGAGGCGCGGCTGCGCGGCCTGCAACTGCGCGCCGAGCGGCTGAAGGCCTTCGCCGAGGGCCGCGAGCCGGACTTCTCGGCCATCGCGCCACAGCATTCCGATCTGGTCGCCGACCAGCGGCGCATCTACGAAAATCAAATCCAGAACCGCGATCTGGGCGGCGAGGTGGTGCAGAAGCAGATCGAGCAGAAGCGCGCCGAGGTCACCCAGATGGAAGACGCCCTGGCGATCGCCCAGCGTCACCTCAAGCTGACCGCCGAACTGGTCGCCATGCGCGAGGGTCTGGTGGCCAAGGGCTTGATCTCGCGTGTCGAATTCCTGGAAACCCGGCGCGCCCAGGTCACCGCCCAGGGCGAGGTGCTGCGCCTTGAACAGCAGATCCGCACCGCCCGCGAGGCGTTGAGCGAGGTCGAGAACCGCCAACAGAACCTTTACTCCACGATGCGCCAGGAAGCCCTCAACGAGATGGGCACCGTCACCGCCGAGTTGTCCCAGGTGCAGGAGGCGGTGAAAAAGGCCGCCGACCGCGTCGAGCGCCTGGACGTCCGCGCCCCGGTGCGCGGTCTGGTGCAGGATCTGCGGGTGCGCACGGTCGGCTCGGTGATCCAGCCGGGCGTCGTGCTGATGCGGGTGGTGCCGGCCGACGACCGTCTCGAGGTCGAGGTGCGGATCGGGCCGCGCGACGTCGCCCATGTGCGGCCCGGCCAGCGCGTGACGATCAAGGCGGCCAGCTATGATTTCGCCCGCTATGGCGGGGTTCCCGGCGTGTTGGAGCGGGTTTCGGCGTCGACCGCGCTGGACGACGCGGCGCAGCCTTACTACAAGGGCGTGGTCCGCCCGGCCCGCACCCATGTCGGCGATGAACCGGGGCTGCACCCGCTGCTGCCGGGCATGACGGCGACGGTCGACATCGTGACGGGGGAAAAGACTTTGCTGGAATACCTGCTGAAACCCGTCGCGGTCGGCCTGCAACAGTCGTTCCGGGAACGATGAGCATGGCCAACCGCCCGCCCATCGCCGCCTTAGGCCTGCTGGCCGTCCTGTCGGCCTGCGCCGCCCAGGACCAGGAATTCCGTCCGCCCCGGCCCGAACTGCCGGCCGCCTACAGCCTGTCGGCGCCCGAGGCCACATCCTTGCCGCGCCCGTCCTCGGAATGGTGGATGGGCTTCCGCAGCGCCGAACTCGACGAACTGGTCGAAAGCGCCTTGCGCAACAATCACGACCTGAAGGCGGCGGTCTCCCGCATCCGTCAGGCGGCGGCGGCCTCGGGCATTCCGCTGGCCGGGCGCTTCCCGCGTGTCGACTTCCAGGCCAGCGGTCAGGTCGACGCGCCGTCGGGCGGCGTGCCGCTCGATCCTGGCGAGCCCTTCGACACCCGCCGCCTTTATCAGGTCGGCCTGCGGGCCAGCTACGAAATCGACCTGTGGGGCAAGAACCGCTGGGCCGCCCTAAGCGCCGACGAGTCCCTGCGCGCCTCGGCCTTCGACGCCGAGACGATCGCCAACACGCTGACCGCCGACGTCGCCACCGCCTATTTCGAGGCGCTGTCGGCGCGCGAACGCCTGACCGCCGCCCAGCGCAATGTCGAGCTGTCGCGCAAACTGCTGGCGGCGGTGCAGGAGCGGTTCGACGCGGGCGACTCGACCGGCCCGGAGTTGGCCCGCCAGAAGACCTCGATCGCCTCGTTCGAGGCCGAGGTGCCGATCATCGAGCTGATCCGCGACAGGGCCATGAACCGCTTGGCGGTGCTGGTCGCCACGCCACCCGGCACCCTGCGCATCAAGGCCACCAGCCTGGACCCGCTGGTGCTGCCGGCGCCACCGCTCGGCCTGCCCTCGGACCTGCTCGGCCGCCGGCCCGATCTGCGCCGCGCCGAGGCCAATCTGGCCGCCGCCCACGCCAACCTCAACGTGGCGCGGGCTCGGCTACTGCCCTCGTTCAATCTGTCGGCCAGCTATGGCTTGGCCAGCCTGTACATGTCGGCGCTGAGCGGGCCGGGCGGGCTGGTCTATGGCCTGCTCGGCCAGATCGCGCAGTCGGTGTTCGACGGCGGGCGCGGGCGTAGCGACGTGCAAGTCAACGAGGCGCGCCGCGAGGAACTGGTCGAGGCCTATTACCAGTCGGTGCTGCTGGCGCTGCGCGACGTCGAGGATTCGCTCGCCTCGCTGCGCTTTTACTCCACCCAGGAGGCGGCGCAGATCCGGTTCGTCACGCTGGCCCAACAGGCGCACGCGCTGACCGTCGAGAAGTACCGGCTGGGCGCCAGCGACTATCTCGCCGTGCTCGACACCGAACGGACCCGCTACAAGTCCGAGGACGACCGCTTGGTGGCGCGCTTCCGCCGGCTGGTCGCCACCGTCGACCTTTACAAGGCGCTGGGCGGCGGCTTCACCAGCGATCAACGCGGCGATCCGATCACCATGCCGGCGATCGTGCCGGCGGAAGGAACGAAGCCATGAGACTTCCGCCGCCCCTGCTCGCCTGCCTGCTGCTGCTGCTGACCGCCGGCTGCGCCGGGACGACGCCCGAAAAGGCCGAGGACCTCTGCGAATCGTGGGGCTATCGCCGCGACGAGCCGGCCTTTCCGACCTGCCGCGCCCTGGTCGCCGAGGCCGGGCCGATTCCCGCCTGCGACCGCTTCGCCCCGGCGGCCTTTCCGCTGGTCTCGCTGGCCTCGGGCTGCATCACCCAGGCCGACCGCGAGCACGACCTATGCCGCGCCGAAGGCCATGGCGAGGCCCCCGCCTACGACGCCTGCCGCACCTTCCTGTACGAAGAGCGGCTGTTCCGCGCGCGCCTTTACGAGATCGGCCCCAAGGGGCGGATCACGCCGGATCGCGACACCTTCGGCCCCTCGCCCGCCGAGCGCGCCCGCTCGCCGAAGGGCGGGGTCTCGTGCCGGCGCGAGGCGGACGGGCGGATCGCGTGCATTACTCCAAAATTGTAACCATCGGCCGTCTATTGGGGTGGCGGTGGGCGCTTTAGAGTCGACCCTGGAACGGAACATATTCTCACCGGGGTGGGTGTCACATGGCCGATACGAATGATGGGCAAGGGTCGGGCAAGGGCCTGACGAACGAGCAGCAGCTTGACGGGCAGGTTCTCGACGATCTGACCTCGCTGCAGCAGCCCGCATCCGAAGATGTCCAGGGCCAGGAGCAGGCGGAACTGGACCAGGGCGGCGATGACGCCGTCGATCTGTCCAACGTGCATTCCGGCGGCGACAACGTCCAGGGCAACCGTGACCAGATCCTCGAAGGCGGCGCCCTGTCGAGCGACTCCGAAATCTCCACGTCCGAGGTTGGCGGCGGCACCGACATTCCCCCGATCGCCGGCCAGACCCTGGGCGAGCAGGACCCGGTTCCTCCCCTCGACGTGCCCGAGAACGGCGATGAGGTCGATC
>JADFZP010000225.1 GCA_015232485.1 Alphaproteobacteria bacterium | reverse complement strand
CCTCGTCGATCACCTCGTCGATGTCGTCGTCGTCTTGGTCCTCGACGGCGGCGACCTGGGCCAGCGTCTCGATGTCGGTCGAGCAGCGATCATCGGGTTCGGTCGACGGCTGGCGCTTGGCGTTGGCGGCCAATTCCTTGCGCACGTCCTTGACCATGCGCAGAAACCGCGAGGCGTGCTCTTTCCGGGCGTCCAGGTCCGGCATGTCCGCGACCCAGTTCGCGTAAAGCCGCCGGAAATGCTCCTTGTTCGCGCCGTCGTTGGCGCGGCGGAACAAGGCGTCGACAACCACCTCGAAACAGGCGTCCAGCGCCGTGGCGCTGCGTGCCTTCGACACCAGGGGAATGATGTCCCCTTCGAAAAAGCTTTCCCAATCCACAATCCGCTCCGCACTAGGTCGCACCCCATCCCCAAGGCGCGGGCGTATTTGAAGTGGGTTTTATCAGCTTTGCGGAGGTTTGGACAATCATAAATCATTTGCGAGCGCGACCGGTAGGCGCTGCAACCAAGACGAAATGTCAGGCGGCGATCAGCCGATCGCGGGCGGCGCAGGCGGGAAGGGGGGGCGCGAAGAAATAGCCCTGGGCCTCGGCGCAGCCCAGTTCGGCGAGGCGGCGGGCCTGGCCCGCCGTTTCGACGCCCTCGGCGACCGCGATGCAGCCCAGCGCCCTGGTCATCGCGACGATCGAGGCGACCATGCGCTCGTCCTCGGACGAGACCTCCATGCGCGAGACGAATTCGCGGTCGATCTTGACCCCGTGGATCGGCAGCTTGCGCAGATAGTTCAGCACGCCCAGCCCGGTGCCGAAATCGTCCATCAGGATGCGCACGCCCAGGCCGTGCAATTCCCCCAGCACCCGGGCGGCGACCGATTCGTCGGCCAGCACCATGCTTTCGGTGATCTCGATCTCCAGCATCGCGGGATCGACCCCCGATTCGCGCAGCACCCGCCCGAACAACGGGGCGAAGCTCTTCGAGCGCAACTGGCGGGCCGACAGGTTGATCGCCAAGCGCACGGACGGGGCGCCGTCCTGGTGCCAGCACGAAAGCTGCTGCAAACCGGCCCGCAGGACCCACTCGCCGACCTCGCCCATCAGCCCTTCCTCTTCCAGGATGGGGATGAAGCGGCCGGGCGGGATCATGCCAAGCTGGGCGCTTTGCCACCGCAGCAGCGCCTCGAAGCCGACCACCCCGCCATGGGCGAGCGACACCTTGGGCTGATAGCACAGGCTGAACTCGTGATTGCCGGCCGCCAGCCGGACATCGTCGCGGAAGGCGGCGCGCGCCGCCTCGGCCGGGTCGGCGGCGTCCGAGGCGAAGCGATAGGCCGCCTTGCCGCAGCGCTTGGCCCGGTACATCGCGCCATCGGCGGCGCTGAGCAGCCGGTCCAACTCCTGCGCGTCGCCGGGGAACACGGCGATGCCGATGCTGCCCGAGATTTTCGCCTCGCCGACGCCCAGATCGAAGGGCCGCCCCAGCGCCTCGAGCGCACGCCGCGCCACCGCCGCCACGGCCTCCTTGCCGGCCACTCCGGGCAACAAGATGGTGAACTCGTCGCCGCCCAACCGCGCCACGAGGTCGACCTCGCGCACCGCGTCCTTCAACCGTCGCGCCGTCTCGACCAGCAGCAGGTCGCCCGCCTCGTGGCCCAGCGTGTCGTTGATGCCCTTGAAGCCGTCCAGATCGACGAACATCAGGCCGACCTGGTGGCCGGTGTCGCGGGCCATGTCCAGGGTCTCGGCCAGCACCTCGTAGAAGTGCATGCGGTTGGGCAGGCCGGTCAGGATGTCGTGGCGGGCTTGGTGGCGGATTCGTTCCTCGGCCCGGCGGCGCTCGGCGATCTCGTCGCGCAGGGCGCGGGTGCGCTGATCGACCAGACGCTCGAGATTGTCGCGCGAGGCGCGCAGGTCGGTGACGGCGCGGTTCTCGTCGGTGATGTCGCGGGCCTCGATCATGAACTCGCGGGTCGAGAAATGGTCGAGCGGCATGAAGCCCATCACCACGTCGCGCATCGCCCCGTCGTGACGCATCACCTTCATGTGCTCGACGGCGGTCTCGCGCACCAGATCGTCCAGGCCGCCGACGATCGCGTCGCGGTAGTCGGGATGCAGGATCGAGGCGAAGTCCCGGCCGATCAGCGAGCCGTTGGGCGCCAACAGCCGGGTGGCGGCCTTGTTGGCGTAGGTGATCACCGCGTCGCGGCAGATCAGCGTGCAGTCCAGCGCGTTCTCGACCAGCTCGCGCCAGCGCGTCTCGTTGCGCAGCACCGATTTGGCGGCGTGGACCTGTTCGGTGACGTTGCGGGCCAACACCAGATCGACGCCGTCCTCGGCCGGGATGGCGCGAATTTCGACGTCGACGACATGGCCCAGGCGGCTCATCAGCTTGGCGGGGGCGCTGTCGCCCTCGGCGGCCAGCGTGGCGATCAGGCCGGTCTCGGAATAGTCGGGGTGGAGAAAGTCTTCGAAGCGGCGCCCCAGCGCCCCGTCGGCCGTCTCGCAGTCCAGCAGACCGATTCCGGCCGGATTGATCGCCACGATCACGCCGTCGCGACAGGCGCACGCCAAAAGCTGCGAGCCTTCAAAGTATTGCCGACACCATTGCGGTCGGAACGCTTCGCCTTCGTTGGTCATCGCCCAGACTCCCCCACGCGCAGTATAGGCGGCGGGGCGGGGCGCGGGAATGAACGGAATGCCGTCAAATGTGACGAGATGCGACGATCAGCGGGTTTCGACCACCACTTCGAAGGCGATGCGGTGGGGATTGTCGTCGCCCGCCGAGCGGCCCAGGCCGATCCAGCCCGAATCGGTGAGTTCCATCTCCTCGCGGCGCAACGTGGTGTGGGCGCCGTGCTGGAACAGCACCTGGGTGCCGTTGGTGCTTTGGTCCGACAGGATGAACTTGCCGCGCCGCCACTCGATCTTGGCGTGAATGCGCGAGATCACCGTGTCGACCACCAGCATGTCGGCGTTCTGACGGCCAAAGGTGAAGGATTCGCACTTGTCGTCCAGGCGCGCCTCCTGGCCGCCGTGGCGCAGCAGCAACTCCTGGCGCCGCCGCGGGCCGGCGGGCTTGGCGCCGGCCACGATGGTGACCGTGGCCTCTTCCTCGTCGTCCCACAGCACTTGGTAGATCTTGACGTTCTCGCGCTTGCCCTTGACCGTGGTGGTGTCGATGTGGCGGGTGGTGGCGCGGGCCTCCTCGGGCAGCTTCTGGACGGTTTCGTCGGTGGTCAGGATCTCGGCGGCCTTGGCCAGGCTGCACAGGCGGGCGGCGACATTGACCGCATCGCCGAACACGTCGTTGTTCTCGACCACGACGGGACCGAAATGGAAGCCGATGCCGGTCGTCACCGGCTGGTTGGCGTGTTTGGTCTGGCATGCGACGGCGGCGGCCAGCGCCGAGGCGGCGTCGCGGAACACCGCCATGGCCCCGTCGCCCATGGTCTTGATGACCTTGCCCTTGGCGGCCTTGACCTCGTCGCAGAAGGTGTTGACCGACCAGGCGGTGATCTCTCGCCCCTTGGCGTCGCCGAACTTCTCATAGATCCGGGTGCTGCCCCGCACATCGGCGAACATGATCGCGAGACTGGCGCGCTGGCCGCTCATGCCGTTATCTCCCCTTAACTTCCCGCTTTCGGTGACGATAGTACAAGCCGGGCGGGCTCGCAAACATCCAACATCGCGATGGGCGATTGCATGGAGCGGCGGCGCGTGTCACCCTTCGCCCGGCGTACCCACGGGGATGAAGGGGCCGGTGTGGACGATTTTCTGACCCACGTCGAAGCGGCGGGACTGACGGATGTCGGCCGCCGGAGAAGCCTCAACGAGGATTGTTGGCGAATGGAGCCCGAACTGGGCCTGTTCCTGGTCGCCGATGGCCTGGGCGGCCATCAGGCGGGCGAGGTGGCCAGCCGGTTGGCTTTGGAAACCATCGTCGACGCGCTGCGCCGGCGCGATCTCGACGACCTGCTGGGCGGCGACGACGGCGGCCGCTCGGAAGCGGTCAAGGCCGCCGTGGCCGAGGCCAATGGCCGCATCCGCCACGAGAACGACCGCTTAGGCCACGGCGAGGATTCGATGGGCACCACGGTGGTGGGCCTGCTGCTCGAAACCCCCGAACAGGCGGTGGTCTTCCATGTCGGCGACAGCCGCATCTACCGCCTGCGCGACGGCCGCCTGGAACAGATGACCCGCGACCACTCGCTGCACCAGCAATGGCTGGACGGCGGCGGCGGCGGCGCCGAGCCCAAGAAGAACGTCATCCTGCGCGCCCTGGGGCCCTTCCCCGAGGCCGAGGCCGAGGTGGCGGCGGTGCCCACCCGTCCGGGCGACGTATGGCTGCTGTGCTCGGACGGCCTGACCGGCATGGTCGAGGACGACGAGATCGCCAAGATCATCGCCACCCACCCCAATCTCGAAACGGCGTGCCAAGCCCTGATCGAAGCCGCCAACGACGCCGGCGGCAAGGACAACATCACGGCGGTGCTGGTAAGACGTTGACCCTCGCACAAACATGGAGCGAAGAGAGAATGCGTTACAACGTCGTGGCAAGCGGACAAGACGGCATTTTGGGCCTGAAGCGCGACACCATCAAAGGCGCGCTCAAAAAGGCCGGCGAACTGCGATCCGAGGGTATCTACACCGAAGTCCGGATCATGGACACCACGACCGGCGACGTCGTCGACGAATCGCTGATCACCGACGAGGGGCTTTAGAGTCGGCACGATCGAGGCAGGCTGTGGAAAAAGCGGCCCCGCCTTCCTGGCTCGTCACTCCCGCGAAAGCGGGAGCCCATGTTAGGTGTGGCGATGGAGTGATCCGCCAAATATAGATGCGGCGGCAGCATGGATTCCCGCTTTCGCGGGAATGACGATGAAAAATGGAGTTTCCCGCCTCCATCCCTAACTCCCCGCCAGATCCTTCTTCAGATCGAACATGTTCTGGGTGCGCTCCTGCCAGCGGAGCGACAGGCCCTTCATGATGGCGGCTTCGACGTGGGGCGGGATGGTGACGCCCATCGTGCTGGGGGGCGTCAGGCCGTCCTCTTCCCAACGGGAGACGGCCTCGACCGGGGGTTGGCCGGTGATGGCGCGGTAGATGGTGGCGCACAGGCCGTAGACGTCGGTCCACGGGCCTTGCTTGCCGGTGTTGGAATATTGCTCGGCGGGGGCGAAGCCGCGCTTCAGCACCACGGTCATGCTGCCGGTCTGGTCGCCCACCGCGTGGCGGGCGGCGCCGAAGTCCAAAAGCTTCACATTGCCGTCGCTGGCCAGATAGATGTTGTCGGGGCTGATGTCGCGGTGGATCACCGATTGGCGGTGGACGGCGTCCAGCGCCTCGATGACCGGCAGCACCAGCTTCAGGCATTCGGCCACCGAGATCTTGCCGCCCTTCTCCTTGAGGTGGAAGTTGAGCGGCTTGCCCTCGACATACTCCATCACGATGTAGGCGGTCTCGTTCTCCTCGAAGTAATCGAGCACGCTGATGATTTCGGCGGCGGCGCGGAACTGGGCCAGGATGCGCGCCTCGTCCAGGAAGCGCTCCATGCCGAAATAGAACTGGTCGGCGGCGTCGTCGGCGTGGGGGCGCAGCGAACGCCCGTCCTCGGCGCGCGACGCCAAGCTCGACGGATAGTATTCCTTGATCGCCACCCGCACGCGCAGCTTCTCGTCCCAGCCCATATAGGTCGCGCCGAAGCCGCCGCAGCCCAGCAGCTTGCCCACGAAATAGCGGCGCGACAGCACGTCGCCCGGATTGAGGTAAAGCGACGGCCGGGGCGGCGCGGTGGGGTCCCAGCCGCAATAGCCGCAGCGGGCCTGCGGCTCGATCGGCTGGAAGCAGGACCGGCAGCGGTCCGAGGGCGGTTGCGGCCCGCGTCG
>JADFZP010000224.1:2580-5897 GCA_015232485.1 Alphaproteobacteria bacterium | reverse complement strand
GACTCCGACGCGCCCCTGGTGGCGGCGTGGCAGCGGCACCGCGCGATTGCGGCCGGATTCGCCGGCCTCGACGCGCGGGACGCGGAAGGCTCCCAGCGGCTGGCCGACGAGCTGGCCGCCTGCAACATGCTGATCGTCGAGACGCCCTGCCACGGCGCCACCGGGGCGGCCGTCAAGCTGCGCCTGCTGGCGTGGCTGCACGACAGCGGCACCGAGGCCGAATGGGAAGGGGACCTTGTGCGGTCCGCCCTCGCCGTCCTGGAGCGCGGCGCCTGAGCCAGCCTGTGGAAGCGACCGGCCGGCCCATGGCGGCCGGCGCACCCACTTTCGACGATCTACGGCGCGCGGGCCGCTGTGGTCCGCGCCTCGTGACCACGCTGGCGGATGTGGGACTCGAGCACGTCCAGGCGGCGGCGCTGCTGACGCGATCCGACGCCGGCCGGCTTCGCGGCTTCGGGCCGAAGACCCTGGAGGAACTGGACGCGGTGCTGCGATTCGCGGGCTTCGGCGGGTTCCGGCCGGAACGGGCGATCCCCGACAGCTTGACCGAGGCCTGGGCGCTCGAAGAGCAGCTTTCCGAGGTGGCCAACGACGCGCCGGCCAGCCCGCCGCCGGGTCCGACCTTCGCCGACTTGCGCGCCGCCGGGCGGATCGGCACCCGGCTGGCGAACGTGATGCGCCACGCCCGGTTCGAGCGGCCCCGCGACGTGGTCGAGAGACTCGGGCGGGACGACGTCCGGGATCTGCCCCTGATGGGTGCGAAGTCCTTTGCCGAGTTGGAGGCGCTGCTGGCCGGGTTCGGCCTGCATCTCGATCGGGAGCGGCGGCGCACGCCCCGTAAGGCCGCGGCCGGCTGGTGAGCGCGCGCCAAGCATTTCGTTCAGTTTGCGTTTTTGCGCAAGCTCGCCGGTCGAGTGGCCGGGCACACATCGCGAAACCACGAACAGCAGGCACTCTATGGGCCGGCCGCTCGCCGACCCGCCGCCTTTTCAACGGCTTGCAGCGGGTTGGGCTGGCGTTTTTCTCGTGAGACCGAGAACGGATGCGGACTTCCGGGCACACTGGCGGCGCCCGATGTTCCTGCCGCGTTCTCGCTGGCGGCTACTCGTCGTCGGGCTTGGGCGGCCGGACGATCACCCCGTCCATGGGGGCGTCGCGGCGGGTCTGGTTGACGGGCAACTTGTCGACGCGGGCGACGTGGGCGAGAGCGGCCGCGATCACCTCGTCGCGGTCTCTCAGGGTCATGCGGCGGCTTCGCGGCGGCTTCGTCATGGTCCCCCGATCAGGTCATGTATGTGAGCCTGCCCCGAGTCAGGCAGAAGGCGCAGACCCAGCGATAGCTCCCGCCCGTGACCTTTCCGGCGTCGTACATGGCGGCGATCCGGACGCGCACCATCGCGATCGTGCCATGGCCGGACTCGTCGCGGCATGCCGTGCATTTCAGCAGGGTTGGTTGCGCGCGGGGGCGCCCAGGCCGCTTGGGCCGCTGAGGTTGCTTGCCCTTGCCGCCCTCGATCACCCGCAACACGTCGTCTGCGCCACTGCCCTTCTTCATGAGGGAAGATCATAGCTCGGAGCAGCGGCGAGTTGCAACCTGTCCCATCCCGCCTCACCCAATCGCCCGCCGATTTGGGGGTAGATTTGGGGGTAGGATGGACCGACCGTCGGCGGAAACGGCGGATTTCCGCCGATTTCTCGGCGAAGAATGGCGGACAGGGCGGGATTCGAACCCGCGAGACGGCTCACACCGTCTACCCACTTTCCAGGCGGGCGCCTTCAACCGCTCGGCCACCTGTCCACGGCCCATCCAAATAAAAGGAGAGCGGCCCCGCGTAAAGCATTTTCGTACGCGCCCCTCGATGGAACCCGTCGCGGCGATGGCTGTTGGCAGGAATGGCCGCCAAACAACAGGGATGGAACCGCCATGCAGATCAGTCAAGTGATGACCCGTTCGGTCGAGGTGATCGATCCGGACATGCCGGTCAGCGAGGTCGCCAAGCGAATGCGCGACGAGGATATCGGCGCTTTGCCGGTGGGCGAGAACGACCGCTTGGTGGGCATGGTCACCGACCGCGACATCGTGTTGCGCGCGGTCGCCATGGATCGCGCGCCCAGCGAATGCCGGGTGCGCGACGTGATGAGCGAGAAAATCTTCTACTGCTTCGAGGACCAGTCGGTCGAGGAGGCCTCGCGGGTGATGGCCGAACACCAGGTGCGCCGTTTGCCCGTGCTGAACCGCGACAAGCGGCTGGTCGGGATCGTCGCCGTCGCCGATCTGGCGCGGGCCGGCGACGAAGCCGCCGGCGAGGTGATCGAAGACGTCTCCCAAGATACCGGCGAGCCGCGCAAGATGTGATCCGGCCGGAAGACGCCGCCCCGCCCCTCTTTCCGGGGCGGGGCGCCGTTTCAACGGAAGGTGGGCTGCTCGAACGGATAGGCTTCGCGGTAACTTCCCTCGTCATAAAACTTGAAGCCGCGCGTGGTCTGGGTGGCGCTCATCGTGGCGACCGGCGGTCCGGGCGCCCGCTCGCCGCGCATCTCACGGTCGGACGGCGCCGAGCGCGTCGTCACGTCGACCCGGTCGACGTACCTGCCTTCGTCGAAATAGCGAGACCCCGGCCGAGGGGACCAGTCGTCGGCCAGAACCGCGCTGGCGCCCATGCTCGCCGCGGCGACGGCCAGGGCGATGAAAGCCGATCTCTTCATCAGTGCCTCCTGTTCCAGTCTTTGTGGGAGCTAGTCAGGTGGCGAGTCGGCGCGATGGTCGCAAATGGCGCAGACGTGATCACCGATCACGTCTGCGTGACGCGAAATTGGGGGGACGGCCTATCGCAACGGCTCGATCCGCCCCTCGGCGACCGGCGCCACTTCGCCCCGCGCCGCGATGTGATCGATGACCAGCGCGGTGATCAGCCGGGCGTCCGACTGGTCGACGAGCAGCGGCGCCTTGGTCAGCATGGCGTAGCCGTCACCGCCCTTGGTCAGGAAATCGGTGGTCGCGACGCGATAGCCGGCCTGATCGTCCAGCGGCCGTCCGCCGACCAGCACCGAGCGCAGCCGCGCGCCGGCCGGCGCCGCCGGGTCCCAGGTGATGGCGAGACCCGACACCTGCGGGAAACGCCCGGCCGCCGTCTCGACCGCCGAAAGCCCATGCTCGAGCGCCGCGCGCAGATCAAAGCCCTTCAGCGACGCGACCACCGAGACGTTGGCGAAGGGCAGCTCGGCGGGAACCACCTTGACGCTGGGGCCCTTGGGGGTGTCCTTGCGCTCGATCGCCAGCTCGACCACCGTCAGCCAGCGCGCGTCCTGGCCGGCCT
>JADFZP010000224.1:0-2480 GCA_015232485.1 Alphaproteobacteria bacterium | reverse complement strand
TTGCGCTCGATCGCCAGCTCGACCACCGTCAGCCAGCGCGCGTCCTGGCCGGCCTTGACGATCAGGCCGTGGCCCTCGTCGACGCTGGCCGGCGCGTGGTCGTGGCCGCCCAGCACCAGATCGATGCCGGGCACCGCGCTGACCAGGGCGCGGTCCTGTTCGAGATCGAGATGGGTCAGCGCCACCACCACGTCGGCGCCCGCCGACCGCAGCGCGGCGACGGCGGTCTTGGCGGCGTCGAGCGGGGCCGAGAAGGTCAGCGGCTCGATCAAATCGCCGCCGCCACCACGATCGAAAGTCCACGCATCGAACACCCCTCCCCAATTGAGGCGTCGATTATGTCTTCGCGACGCCCGACCGGCAAGCCCACCCCCGGCGGGCGGTTTTTTCCCCTCCGAAAAGGTGGTGACGCATTGCAATAACGGGGGGGATCGGATAAGTCGGGTCCGCACTTGCCCAGGGGGAACGGATGCCTCATACACGCCCGACCATCACCCATTTCATCATCGACGAGCAGCGGCGGATCGGCGGAACGGGCGCCTTCACCTCGCTGCTGGCCGACGTGGTCACCGCCTGCAAGATGATCGGCAGCCAAGTGAACCGCGGCGCCCTGGTCGGCGTGCAGGGCATCGCCGACACCGAGAACGTCCAGGGCGAGGTGCAGAAGAAGCTCGACGTGCTGTCCAACGAGATCATGCTGCGCGCCAGCGTGGTGGGCGGCCACTTCGCCGCCATGGCGTCCGAGGAGATGGAGGACGTCCATCCCATCCCCGAGGGCTATCCGCGCGGCCATTACCTGCTGGTGTTCGACCCGCTGGACGGCTCGTCCAACATCGACGTCAACATCTCGGTGGGCACCATCTTCTCGATTCTGCGCTGCCCCGAGGGCGTCGAGAACCCGAGCGCCGCCGACTTCCTGCAGCCCGGCGCGCGGCAGGTCTGCGCCGGATACGCGCTGTACGGCTCGTCGACCATGATGGTGCTGACCACCGGCCAGGGGGTGAACGGCTTCACCCTGGACCACGCGGTGGGCGAGTTCGTGCTGACCCATCCCGACCTGCGCATCCCCGCCGAGACCGACGAATTCGCCATCAACGCCTCGCGCGAGCCGCTGTGGGAGCCGCCGGTGCGCCGCTATGTCGAGGAATGCACGGCCGGCGCGCTGGGCCCGCGGGCCAAGAAGTTCAACATGCGCTGGGTCGCCTCGATGGTCGCCGAGGTCCACCGCATCCTGATCCGGGGCGGCGTCTTCCTGTATCCGACCGATTCCGAACTGGCCGGCAAGGGTGGAAAGCTGCGCCTGCTGTACGAGGGCAACCCGATGGCGATGATCGTCGAGCAGGCCGGCGGCATGGCCTCGACGGGGCGCCGCCGCATCATGGAGGTCGAGCCCCAGGGCCTGCACCAGCGGGTTCCGGTGATCCTCGGCTCGTCGGACGAGGTGCGGCGCCTGATCGAATACCACCGCGAATGGGACGCGGCGAACCCGGCCGCGGCATGACGATTTCGCGCGCGTTCTGCCGCTTGGCTTGAGCGTCACATCCCCGTATCATGCGGGCGCGGGGGAGCGGCGCATGGATGGAAATTCGGTGGGCGAGTCTTTGGCGACGGCCGAGGTGGAGGCACCCGCGCGGCCCGTCATCGTGGTCGTGTGCAATCGCAAGGGCGGGGTGGCCAAAAGCACCACCGCCACCAATCTGGCCGTCACGCTGGCCGCGTTCGGCTACGACACCGTGCTGGTCGATCTGGACCCGCAGGCCGACGCGACGCGCGCCATGCGCCAAGTCGAGGCCGCTCGGGGCTCGTTCGACTTGGTCCTGGGCGACGCGACGCTGCTCGATGTCGGTGTGCGGACGCCGTTCGAGGGCTTGGCCCTGGTCCCCGCCACGCCGACCCTGGCGTTGGCCGACATTGACGCGGCCAGCCTGCGCCGCAACTCGGAATCCCTGCGCGAGCGGCTGGGCACCCCCGACGGTTCGCCCGATTTCGCGATCTTCGACTGCCCGCCCTATCTCGGCGCGGCCAGCGTGATGGCGATGGCCGCCGCCGACATGGCGCTGATCCCCGTAGCACCCACCCCCTCGGCCGCCGAGGGCCTGTCGGGCACCTGGACCACCCTGACCCAGTTGAAGCGCTCGCTTGGTTCGGGCGGCGCCGTGCTGCTGATCGGCGCCGACACCGACGACCCGGTCTCGACGGTGATGACCGAGCGCATCCGCCAGAATTTCGGCGAGGCGCTGCTGCGCGCCGTCATCCCGCCCGACTCGACCGTCGAGGAGGCGGCTTTCCACGGCCTGCCCGTCGTCGTCTACGATCACAAGGCGCCAAGCGCCGCGCGCTATATCGACGTGGCGATGGAGATGCTCGAGCGTCTGCACCAGCGCCCCGGCGTCGGGCCGTTGCGTCATCCGCGCAAGCTGTCCGACACCCTCGAGCGCCTGGAGTCCTGGCGCCGCGCCCTGGCGCCGCCGCCCGAGGCG
>JADFZP010000223.1 GCA_015232485.1 Alphaproteobacteria bacterium | reverse complement strand
CGCGTTCGCCGCCTTCGGAGACGGCGGCCGTGGCGGTCGCCTCTTCCTCCTCGCGCTCGTCCTCGTCGGTCTCGACGACCTCCTCGTCCTCGTCCTCGGGTTCGATTTCCGAGGTGAACTGGGCGATCGGGGCAAGGCGGGCGGGGGCCTCGTCGGGGCGGTTCTCGGCCTTGACGCGGTCCATGCGATAGGCCGGCGGGATCAGGCTGTCGTCGCCGGTCACGAAGACGCGAAAGCCGTAGCGGATTTCGATGTCGGCCAGGGCGACGCGCTTCTGGTTCAGGATGTACAGCGCGACCTGGGTCGGCACGGTGACCGTGACCTCGCTGGAACGCTGGCGGATGCCCTCTTCCTCGCAGGCCCGCAGCACGTGGACGGCCGCCGACTCGATCGAGCGGATCATGCCGGTGCCGCCGCAATGGACGCAGGGCTGGAAGCTGGTTTCCAGCAGGCTGGGGCGCAGGCGCTGGCGCGACAGCTCAAGCAGGCCGAAGGCGCTGATCCGGCCAAGCTGGATGCGCGCCCGATCGAACCGCATCGCGTCTTTCAGGCGCCGCTCGACCGAGCTGTTGTTGCGGTTCTCCTCCATGTCGATGAAGTCGATGACGATCAGGCCGGCCAGATCGCGCAGGCGAAGCTGGCGGGCGATCTCTTCCGCCGCTTCGATGTTGGTCTTCAGCGCCGTCTCTTCGATGTGGCGCTCTTTGGTCGAGCGGCCCGAATTGACGTCGATGGCGACCAGCGCCTCGGTCGAATTGATCACGATGTAGCCGCCCGAGCGCAGCTGGACGATCGGGCTGTGCATGGCGTCGAGCTGGGTTTCCACCTGGAAGCGGTGCAGCAGCGGCACATGCGGGTCGCGATAGGGCTGCACCCGCTTGGCGTGGCTGGGGGTCAGCATCCGCATGAAGTCCTTGGCGTTGCGGTAGCCTTCCTCGCCCTCGACCAGGATCTCGTCGATGTCGCGCGAATAAAGGTCGCGGATCGAGCGCTTGATCAGGTCGCCCTCTTCATAGACCAGGGCGGGCGCCGTCGAGCGCAGCGTCAGTTCGCGGACGTTGTCCCACATGCGCAGCAGGTATTCGTAGTCGCGCCGGATCTCGGCCTTGCTGCGCTCGGAGCCGGCGGTGCGCACGATGACGGCCATGCCCTCGGGGATGTCCATCTCGTTGGCGATCGACTTCAGGCGCTTGCGATCCAGCGCGCTGGTGATCTTGCGCGACACGCCGCCGCCGCGCGCCGTGTTGGGCATCAACACGCAGTAGCGGCCGGCCAGCGACAGATAGGTGGTCAGCGCGGCGCCCTTGTTGCCGCGCTCCTCCTTGACGACCTGCACCAGGATGATCTGGCGGCGCTTGATGACTTCCTGGATCTTGTAGTTGCGGATCGAGCGCGACGGGCGGTGGCGGGCCACGTCCTCGCTCTCGTCGCCGCCGACCACGTCCACCGGCTCGGCGGGGGCTTCGGCGCCGTCATGATCCTCGGCGGCCTCGGGCCGCTCGGGCCGCTCGGCGGGCCGCTCGTCGTGGTCGTCGCCGTCTTCGGAATGGCGCTCGCGGCGCTGCTCGGCGAGCAGGGCCTGACGGTCGGCCACCGGGATCTGGTAATAGTCGGGGTGGATTTCGCTGAACGCCAGGAAGCCGTGGCGATTGCCGCCGTATTCGACGAAGGCGGCCTGCAACGACGGCTCGACCCGGACGATCTTGGCGAGGTAGACGTTGCCCTTGATCTGCTTCTTCGTCGAACTCTCGACGTCAAGTTCCTCGAGGCGAGTTCCATTGACCACGACCACCCGGGTTTCTTCCGGGTGGGTGGCATCGATGAGCATGCGCTTGACCATTAAATCCAAAGCTCCCAGTCGCCGCCCGGCCGGCGCGCGCATCACGCGCGCCGGGGCGGTCCGATGATCCAGCGAAGCCGGTGGCGCCTTCGGCCGGTCCCTCGAGCAACTTCGGATGGTTCGCGAAGAAGGTCATGACGGGAGTCCAACGGCGGGCTTCACGCCCGGCTTCGAAATTCGAACATACGGTCCTCGTCTTCAGGTCTCCGCGCGCGGCCTGCCGTCTTTGGACGGCGCGCCGACGACCGCGGAACCCGCGCTTCCCCATGGAGAAACGCCCGATGGTGAGGATCGCGCGAACAAAATAACGACGACCGCCGAATTCCACAACTTCATTGTTTATCCGCGGCGATTTCCGAAAAATCGGACGTGTCGCGCGAATATGGGCGACTCTCCTGATGAATCAAGGGTTTCGGCTTGAAGAGGAAGCATCGAAGGGGGTATATGAAGACGCATGGGGGAGTCTTTCGGAATGGCCGCGATGCTGCGCCGCTTGGTTTCGGTCCTCGCCGCGCTGGCCCTGTGGGTGGCGCCGTCGACGACCGCGCGCGCCGAGGGCGCGTTGATGGTCACCGGGGTGCGGGCCGGCATCCACACCGCGATGACGCGCGTGGTCATCGACCTGTCGGCGCGCATGGATTACCGCGTCCAGACCTTGACCGATCCGCATCGCGTGGTGATCGACCTGCCCGAGCTGGAATGGTCGGCGCCCGACCGCTTGGCCAAGCCGGTCGGACGGGTCACCGGCTATCGCTGGGCGCGTGTCAAGCCGGGCGCCGGGCGATTGACCATCGGCACGTCGGGGCCGGTCGAGGTCAGGCAGTCCTTCCTGATGCCGCCGTCCGAGGGGCTGTCCTGGCGGCTGGTGGTCGATTTGGCGGATTCGGGGCGCGACGACCGGCCCAAGACGGTTCCCGTCGCGGTCGCCGCGCCGCCCAAGCCGCCGCCTCAGGCCGAGAAGCCGCGCCCGATCAAACCGTCGTCGCGGCCCGTGGTGGTGATCGATCCCGGACATGGCGGCGTCGATCCCGGCGCGATCGGCATCGAGGGAACCTTTGAGAAGCACCTTACCCTGCAAGTCGCCCGCGCCGCCAAGCAGGAGCTTGAGAAATCGGGCCGCTACACCGTGCTGCTGACCCGCGAGCGCGACATCTTCATTCCCCTGCGCGACCGTGTCGCCTTCGCCCGCGACCGCGAGGCCGACCTGTTCATCTCGCTGCACGCCGACGCGGTGCCGCGCGCCGACATCCGCGGCCTTTCGGTCTACACGCTGTCGCAGAACGCCTCGGACGCCGAGGCCCAGGCGCTGGCCGAGAAGGAGAACAAGGCCGATCTGATCGGCGGCGTCGACTTCTCGGGCAATTCGCCCGAGGTCACCACGATCCTGATCGAACTCGCCCAGCGCGAGACCATGAACCTGTCGGCCGGTTTCGCCCAGGATGTGCTCGACGAGATGGCCCACGCCATCAAGCTGCTCAACAACTCGCATCGCTTCGCGGGCTTCGCCGTGCTCAAGGCGCCGGACGTGCCGTCGATCCTGGTCGAGATGGGCTATCTGTCGAACGTCCAGGAAGAGCAGATGTTGCGCAAACCCGAGCATCGGGCCAAATTGGCATCGTCGCTGGCACGGGCCATCGAGCGCTATTTCGCCGGCCAGCAGAAGGCCAAGCGGCCATAGCCCCGCCACAATTCCGCACTAATGGGTCGGCCGAACCATCGGCCGGATGAACGGACCGCACCGCATGCTCAGGTTTCTGGGTTTTCTCGCAAGCTTCGTGTTCCTGATGGCCATCCTGGCGGCCGGCGGGGTGCTGGCGCTGTTTTGGCATTACGGGCGCGACCTGCCCGACTATCACCAGCTTGCCCATTACGAGCCGCCGGTCACCACCCGCGTCTATGCCGGCGACGGCCGGCTGGTCGCCGAATACGCGGTCGAGAAGCGCAGCTTCGTGCCGCTCGAGGCGATGCCCAAGCTGGTGGTGCGCGCCTTCCTGTCGGCCGAGGACAAAAGCTATTTCAGCCATCCCGGCATCGACTTCATGGGCATCGGGCGGGCGATGCTCACCAACATGCGCAATGTCGCCGAGGATAAGCGGCTGGTCGGCGCCTCGACCATCACGCAGCAGGTGGCGAAGAACTTCCTGCTCACCAACGAGCGTTCCTTCGAGCGCAAGATCAAGGAAATGATCCTCGCCTTCCGCATCGAGAAGACCTTCACCAAGGAACACATCCTTGAACTCTATCTGAACGAAATCTATCTCGGCATGGGCTCGTATGGCGTGGCCGCCGCCGCCGTGAACTATTTCGACAAGGGTCTCGACCACCTCGGCATCGCCGAGGCCGCCTATCTCGCCGCGCTGCCCAAGGCGCCCAACAACTACAATCCCCTGAAGAACTACGCCGCCGCCAAGGAGCGGCGCGACTGGGTGATCGGCCGCATGGCCGAGGACGGCTATATCGGGGTGGCCGAGGCCGAGGCGGCGAAGAACGAACCGCTCAGCCTGCGCCGCCGGCCCGAGACCGAACTGGTCACCTCGGGCGATTATTTCGCCGAGGACATCCGCCGCGACCTCGCCGCGCGCTACGGCGAGTCGGCCCTTTATCGCGGCGGGCTGCTGGTCCGCTCGACGCTCGACCCCAAGCTTCAGGGGCTGGCCGGGCAGGCGTTGCGGCGCGGGCTGCTGGATTACGACCGCCGGCATGGCTGGCGCGGCCCGCTCACCCGGCTGACGGCGGGACCGGGCTGGCCGGCGCAATTGGCCGCCGTGCCGATGCCCCAGGGCGTGCCGGAGTGGAGGCTCGCCCTGGTTCTGTCGGTGTCCGACACGGCCGCCGAGATCGGGCTGGTCGGCGGAACCCTGGGCCGCATCCCGTTCGAGGAGATGAAATGGGCCCGCCCCGCCCTCGAGGACCAGCGTTTCGGACCGCCGCCCAAGCGGCCGGGCGACGTGGTCAAGGCGGGCGACGTGGTGCTGGTCGAGCCGGTCAAGGAGCCGGATGGAGTCTACGGCTTGCGCCAAGCGCCCAAGGTCGAGGGCGCCCTGGTCGCCATCGACCCGCATACCGGCCGCGTGCTGGCCATGGTCGGCGGCTTCGCCTTCGCGCGCAGCGAGTTCAACCGCGCCACCCAGGCGCTGCGGCAGCCCGGTTCGGCCTTCAAGCCCTTCGTCTATCTGGCGGCGCTGGACAACGGCTATACGCCGTCCTCGCTGGTGCTCGACGGCCCGATCGTGCTGGAGCAGGGGCCGGGCCTGCCGAAATGGAAGCCGTCCAACTATTCCGGCGATTTCCTGGGGCCGACCACCCTGCGCGTCGGCATCGAGAAGTCGCGCAACCTGATGACCGTGCGCCTCGCCCAGGCGGTGGGCATGGAGACCATCTCGGACTACGCCGCCAAGTTCGGCATCATGCACCACCTGCCCAAGGTGCTGTCGATGGCGCTGGGGGCCGGCGAGACCACCGTGCTGCGCCTGACCACCGCCTACGCCATGCTGGTCAATGGCGGCAAGAAGATCGAGCCGACCCTGATCGACCGCATCCAGGATCGCCACGGCAAGACCATCTACCGTCACGACCAGCGTCCCTGCTCGGGCTGCAGCGCGACCTTCTTCACCAATCAGGAAATGCCGCCGCTGCCCGACAATCGCGAGCAGCTCACCGATCCGATGAGCGCCCATCAGATGGTGTCGATCCTGCAAGGCGTGGTGCAGCGCGGCACCGGCCGGCGCGTCGCCGCGCTGGGCCGCCCGCTGGCCGGCAAGACGGGCACCAGCAACGACAGCTTCGACACCTGGTTCGTCGGCTTCTCGCCCGATCTGGCGGTGGGCGTGTTCGTGGGCTTCGACGAGCCGCGCACCTTGGGCGACAAGGAGACCGGCGGCAGCGTCGCCGTGCCGATCTTCAAGGACTTCATGGAGGTCGCTCTGGCCGACCGCCCGGCCACGCCGTTCCGCGTGCCGCGCGGCATCCGCCTGGTGCGCGTCAACGGCCATAACGGCCAGCCCGCCCAACCGGGCGATCCGGACGTGATCCTGGAAGCCTTCAAGCCCGGCACCGTGCCGACCGGCGAGTTCCACGTCCTCGACGGCGGCGAC
>JADFZP010000222.1 GCA_015232485.1 Alphaproteobacteria bacterium | reverse complement strand
GGACCAGACGGGCCACCGCCTCGTTCCGCCAGCGCAGGGCGCCATCGGGGTCCAGCGTGAAGGCGTCGTCGGGCTCGGCGGCCAGCTTGGCGACGCGCTGGCGGATCTCGCCGCGCAGGGCGCGACTGGCGGCGGCCATCAGGGCGCGCGCCGCGTTCAGGTCGCCGCTTTCGGCGGGCACGAAGGTGAAACCGGCCAGGGTTCCGACGTGATGGCCCTCGACCAGCACCTCGCCCGCGCGGGTGACCGCCGACAGCAACTCGTCCTGGTCCTTCAGCTTCTTGACCAGGGTCGAGGTGCGGCGATCGACGAAGCGCTGGGTCAGGCGCTCGTGCAGCGCGTCGGACAGCCGGTCCTCGATGGCGCGGGTGCGCTCTTGCCAATGCGCCGGATCGCGCAGCCAGTCGCCGCGATGCGACACGTAGGTCCAGGTGCGGATGTTGGCGATGCGCGCCACGATGTGGTCGATGTCGCCGTCGGTGCGGTCCAGCCGCCGCACCTGACCGTCCAGCCAGTCGTCGGGCAGGCGCTTGTCCGGCCCGATCAGGTGGCGGAACACGGCGCCCAGCAGGCGGGTGTGGGCCTCGGCCATCACCTTGCGGAAATCGGGGATCTGGCAAACCTCCCACAGCAGGCGGACCCGCTCGGGATGGCCGGTGGCCTTCTTGATCTCGTCGTCGCGGGCCAGCACGGCCAGCGCCAGATGGTCGTCGGCGTCGCGCACCCGCGCCAGACCGGGATGGGTGGGATGCGTCGACAGGCTGGCCAGCAGCGCCTCGATCGAGGCGAAGCGTAGCGCGCCGTTGCGCCAGAACAGCCGGCGCAGCGGGGCGAAGCTGTGGTTTTCGACGGCCTCGACGATCTCGGACTCGATGCCGCCCGCGTCGCCGGTGGTGCCGAAGGTGCCGTCGTTCATGTGGCGCCCGGCGCGGCCGGCGATCTGCGCCACCTCGCTGGCTTCCAGGGCGCGCGGCGAGCGCCCGTCGAATTTGCGCAATTCGGCGAAGGCGACGTGGTCGACATCCATGTTGAGGCCCATGCCGATCGCGTCGGTGGCCACCAGGTAATCGACCTCGCCGGCCTGATACAGGCCGACCTGGGCGTTGCGGGTGCGCGGGCTCAAGGCGCCCAGCACCACCGCCGCGCCGCCGCGCTGGCGGCGGATCAACTCGGCCATCACATAGACGTCGGCCGCCGAGAAGGCGACCACGGCGCTGCGCGACGGCAGCCGGGTCAGCTTGCGCGGCCCGGCATAGGCGAGGCGCGAGAAGCGCGGCCGGGTGACGAACTGGGCGTCGGGCACCAATTGGCGCAGCAGCGGCCGGATGGTCTCGGCGCCCAGGAACATCGTCTCGTGCTCGCCCCGCGCGTGCAGCAGGCGGTCGGTGAAGATGTGGCCGCGGTCGGGATCGGCGCACAATTGGATCTCGTCGACCGCCAGGAAGGCGACCCGGCGATCGACCGGCATGCTTTCGACGGTGCAGATGAAATAGGCGGCGCGCGGCGGGACGATCTTTTCCTCGCCGGTCAGCAGCGCCACCGCGCCGACACCTTTGGCGCGCACCACCCGCTCGTAGTTTTCACGGGCCAGCAGGCGCAGCGGAAAGCCGATCATTCCCGAGGCGTGGCCCATCATCCGCTCCAGGGCGAGATGGGTCTTGCCGGTGTTGGTGGGGCCTAAGACCGCGGTCACCTGTGTGGACATGTGGCATAGGATCGGGTCAGATGAGGCCGATTGCAAGCGGGAGCGGCCATGAACGACCCCCAGGACCTGTTGGCCACGGCGGCGGCGATGCTGGCGTCGGGGCGCTTTGACGAGGCGGAGTCGATCGCCTCGGCCCTGTTGACCGAAGATCCCGAGAACGACCCGGCGGCCACGCTGATGTCGTTGGCGACGACCCGTCTGGCCGGCCTGCACAGCCGCCGCCAGACCCTGATGCAGACCCGGCTGGCGCAGATCGAGGGCCAGCGCGCCATCGCCGATCTGCTCGCCCAGCCGCGTTACGCCCAGCCGTTGCGGCTGACCCGCCACGGCGCCAAGGCGTTCTCGCAAAACGACGAGGACGGCATCATCGCCGAAATCTTCCGCCGCATCGGCCCCGGCCCGCGCACCTTCGTCGAATTCGGGGTGAGCGACGGGCGCGAATGCAACACGCTCAAGCTGGTGCTGGAAGGCTGGTCCGGCTTGTGGATGGAGATGGGCGACGACGAGACCAACTTCATCCGCATCGCCTTCTATCCCTGGATTTCAAGCGGCCGGCTGCGTCTGCGCCAAGCGCGGGTGACGCGCGCCACGATCGACGGCTTGATCGCCGAATCGGGGCTGGCCGGCGAGATCGACCTGTTGTCGATCGACGTCGACGGCAACGACTGGTGGCTGTGGCAGGCGATCGTCGGCGTGCGCCCGCGCGTCGTGGTGATCGAATACAACGCCACCCTGCTGCCGCCGCTTTGCGTGACCAGCGCCTATGACGACACCCGCCTGTGGGACGGGTCGTGTTATGGCGGGGCCAGTCTGGCGGCCTTGGAGACGTTGGGCAGGCGCAAGGGCTATGCGCTGGTCGGCTGCTGCCTGGCCGGCGTCAACGCCTTTTTCGTGCGCGAGGATTTGGCCGTCGGGCGTTTCCACGCCCCCTTCACCGCCCTGGAGCACTTCGAGCCACCCCGTTATTGGGTGGGCGGCGCGCTTGCCGGGCATCCGCCCGGCATCGGCCCGTGGGAGAGCGTCTGACCGACGCCCTCCCAAAGATGACTTACTGCGCGACCCGCGCCTTGACGTCGCCGTGGATGCGGTCGACGTATTCCTTCAACTGGCGCTCCATGGCGCCGAAGGCGTCGCGCAGGCAGACGTAGATGTCTTCGTGATCGTGGCTGTCCTTCGGATCGCGCTTCACCACCAGCTCTTGGCCGGGCAAGGTGAGGTCGATGCGGATGTGGAACGGCACGCCCTTGCGATGCAGGTTGCTGGTGTTCTTGTGATGCGTCTCGATCACCACCCGGCAGCTCGTGATGCGGTCGAAGAGCTGTTCCAGCTTGGCCACCTTCTCGCGGACCCGAGTCTCCACCGCGTCGGAATGGTCCACGCCGTGGAAGGTGATCTGCACGGGAATCTGCATTTAGTTCTCCATGGTGCCTGTCTTGTTGCCGCCCCTGTCGCAGGCCGGGCCGGCTAACTTACCCATTCGGAAGGAGCTAGGCAACGTCCGGATGGTGTTCCCGTTCCGCGCGCAGGCACTTGCGCCTGGGCATGCTTTGCCTCATATGAGGCGCACCCTACTCCCGGTGGGGGTTTTCAAGCCATTCGACGGGGTGAAGAAGCATGTCCGAGGAGAAGCTCAGCTTTCAGGCTGAAGTCAGCAAACTGCTGGAAATCGTCGTCCACTCGCTCTACTCGAACAAGGAGATCTTTCTCCGCGAGTTGATCTCGAACGCCTCGGACGCCTGCGACCGGCTGCGCTACGCCGCGTTGACCCAGTCCGATCTGCTGGATGGCGACGGCGAGTTCCGCATCACGGTCACGCCCGACAAGGAGGCCCGCACCATCACGGTGTCCGACAACGGCATCGGCATGAACCGCGGCGATCTGGTCGAGAACCTGGGCACCATCGCCCGTTCGGGCACCGCCGATTTCGTCAGCCGCCTGACCGGCGACGCCAAGAAGGACGTCAGCCTGATCGGCCAGTTCGGCGTGGGCTTCTACTCCGCCTTCATGGTCGCCGACCATGTCGAGGTGTCGACCCGCAAGGCGGGCGAGGCGGTCGGCTGGCGCTGGGTCTCGGACGGCAAGGGCGAGTTCGTGGTGTCGGAAGACGCCGAAGCGCCGCGCGGCGCCCGCATCACCCTGCGCCTGCGCGACGGCGAGGACGAGTTCCTGGAACCCGATCGCCTGCGCAACATCGTCAAGACCTACTCCGACCACATCGCCATCCCGGTGATGCTGGGCGACGAGGCGCTGAACGCCGCCTCGGCCCTGTGGACCCGCTCGAAGTCCGAGATCACGCCCGAGCAGTACAAGGAATTCTACCACCACGTCGCCCACGCCTTCGACGATCCGTGGATGACCCTGCATTACAAGGCCGAGGGCGCCATCGAATACACCGGGCTGTTGTTCGTGCCCGGCCAGAAGCCCTTCGACATCTTCAATCCCGACCGCAAGCAGCACGTCAAGCTGTACGTCAAGCGGGTGTTCATCACCGACGACTGCTCGGAACTGCTGCCGCCCTGGCTGCGCTTCCTGCGCGGCGTGGTCGATTCGGCCGATCTGCCGCTCAACATCAGCCGCGAGATGTTGCAGCACAATCCGCTGCTGGCGAAAATTCGCACCGGTCTGGTCAAGCGCGTGCTGTCCGAACTGAAGCGCAAAGCCGAAGACGCGCCCGACGACTACCAGACCTTCTGGAAGACCTTCGGCGACGTGTTCAAGGAAGGGCTTTACGAGGATTTCGAACGCCGCGCCGACATTCTGGAACTGTGCCGCTTCCGCACCACCGTCTCCGACCAGCCGGTCTCGCTGGCCGAGATCGTCGGGCGCATGAAAGAGGGCCAGGAGGGCCTGCCGACCATCACCGGCGACGACGCCGAGGCGCTGAAGAAGTCGCCCCAGCTCGAAGGCTATCTGGCGCGCGGCATCGAGGTGTTGCTGCTCACCGATCCGATCGACGAGTTCTGGGTGCGCGCCGTCGGCGATTACCAGGGCAAGCCGTTCCGCAACGTCGCCGAGGGCTCGGCCGACCTCGACAAGGTCGCCGTCCAACCCAAGGAGGGCGAGGAAAAGCCCGAGGCCGCGCCGGCCGACGAGATCGCCAATCTGGTCGCCGCGCTGAAGATCGCGCTGGGCGACGAGGTCAAGGACGTGCGCGCCTCGGTGCGCCTGACCGAAAGCCCGGTCTGTCTGGTCGCCGAGGAAGGCGACATGAGCATCCATCTCGAACGGCTGATGCGCCAGCACCGCCAGGGCGCCTCGGGGCTGAAGCCCCGCCGCATCCTGGAGATCAACCCGCACCACGCCCTGATCCGTGGCATGGCCGCGCGGGCCGGCGAGGACGGCGCCGCCGACCTGCTGGCCGACAGCGCCCATCTGCTGCTCGATCAGGCGCGCATCGTCGAGGGCGAACCCCCCGCCGACCCGGCCGCCTTCGCCCGCCGTCTGGCCTCGGTGATGCGAAAGGGCCTGCCCGCCTGATCCCCACCACCCACGGCAACCTGTTCGCCGATCTCCCCGCGCCGGGTCCCGAGGAAGTCTTCGAGACCCTGCGCCAGGGCGGCGGAACGCGCCTGCTGCGCATCGTCTCGCACGGGCAGGCGACGCCGCCGGGCGAGTGGTACGACCAACCCGACGACGAATGGGTCGCGCTGCTGGCCGGCGGCGCCGGCCTGCTGATCGAGGGCGAGACGGAGCCTCGCGCGTTGCGGCCCGGCGACTGGCTGCTGCTGCCGGCCGGTCGGCGCCATCGCGTCGAATGGACGGCTTCGGGCGTGGCGACCATTTGGTTGGCGCTGCACATGCGAAGCGTTGAAGATTCCGCTTGAAACCGCCAAAGTTTAGGGGCATTACCAGTCTTTGTCGGCAACCCGAGCAGCGATGAACGGGGGAGTTTCTTTCATGTTTCTCGGTCGCGCCTGCGGCTGGGTCCTGGTGGCCCTGGCCATGCTCCTGGCATCGGGCGATGCCGTGCTGGCGCTTGGCCCCGGCGAATACCCCGGACTGGCCACCGCCGACATCCTGACCATCCTGGCCGGCCACGTGCCCCATCCCAACGCCATCGGCAGCCACTCGCTGGCCGTGCTCAGCACCGTGGTCATGCAAATGCCGGCCTGGGCCGTGCTCGGCCCACTGGGCGCCATCATCGCCTATCTTTGCCGCCAACGCCCCCGCTCGCGCCGCCTGTTCAATCGGGCGGCCTGATACCGGCGGGCGGTCGGAACGACCGATCGTCGAAGCCGCCATTGCGGCGGC
>JADFZP010000221.1 GCA_015232485.1 Alphaproteobacteria bacterium | reverse complement strand
AACAGGGCGGCGAACGCGGCGCCGGTGGCCGAAACCTGCCTAAGGCTTCGTGCCGTTGACGAGGTGGCATAAGCCCGAAGATGTCTCACCGCGTCAGTGCCGATTAGCTGGTCCATTTCCATCTCCATGGCCCTCTCGCTCCCTCACGGCAATGTAGGGCCGCTTGGGCCTCGGTTGGCCCACCTTTCCGAAAATCGTGCCCAACGCTCTCTGGATGCATCCGGTCCTATCCCGAAGTGATTGCGGCGGCCTTGCGAACAGAAGGCGGCTTTGGTGGGTTTGTCACTCAATATCGGCATGGGAACGGGTCCGCCAGTCGGACCGTTCACACTCCGACATCGTAGTGTCGCGGGAGGTTGCGGATGTCCATTCTTGCGTGGCTGGTTCTGGGTCTGATCGCCGGCTTCATCGCCAGTAAGATCGTCAACAAGAGCGGTGAGGGGCTTTTGCTCGATATCGTGATCGGTATCGTCGGAGCCATGATCGGGGGCTCGCTGTTCAATGCCCTGGGTGGTGTCGGCGTCACCGGCTTCAACCTGTGGAGCCTCTTTGTCGCCGTCATCGGCGCGGTCATCGCGCTGCTGCTTTATCACGCGGTCGCGCGGCGCACGTAAGCCTTGAGCCGAAAGGGGATCAACGAGGGCGGTCAAGCCAGCGCATGGTTGGTGTAACGGAAATGCCGTGGCCAACGATCGACGCGAGGACGATGAAACCGGTGATCGCCCACAACAGGTCGGCCCCCTCGAATGGGGCTTGGTTGAGCGCATGGGACAGATAATAAAACGAGCCGATCCCCCGGATCCCAAAGAGGCTGATGACCAGGCGCTCCTCCCGTGGCGCCTTGGTGCCCAGAAGGCCGATGACGCCGGTCAGTGGGCGAACCACGCACAGAACCAACAGGCCCAACGCGGCCGCTTCCCAGGTCAGCGGCGCCAACAATCCGCCGGCGATGGCCCCGCCGAAAAGCACCAGAAGCAACATCATCAGCAAGCGCTCGATTTGTTCGGCGAAGCCGTGGAGTTTTTCATGGTAGGCGTGCGAGCGCTCGACCTTGCGCAGCGCCAGCGCCGCCACGAACACCGCGAGGAACCCGTATCCGTGGGCCATCTCGGTCACGCCATACGCGATGGCCGTCATTCCCAGCACGACGAAGCCGTCTCCCGTCCGCGAGAGTTTAGCCCGATTGGGCAGGCGGAAGGTCAATAGGCCCAATCCGTAACCGATGGCCCAGCCGATCAAGATACCGGCGGCGATCTTCCATACCACGTCAACCCCAAGCCATGTCCACGCCCAGCCGGGGGAATCGGCCAAAGCCATGGCAAGCGCGAGGTTGATGAAGGGGAAGGCCAGGCCGTCGTTGAGTCCGGCTTCCGAGGTCAGGCTGAATCTCACCTCGTCCTCGTTCTCCGAGCCGGGCGGGCCGACCTGGATATCGGAGGCCAGCACCGGGTCGGTCGGCGCCAGCAGCGCGCCCAGAAGCACGGCGCTTGCCAGCGGAAGGCCCAACAGCCCGCAGCCAAGCAGCGTGATGAGGAGGATCGACAGCGGCATGGTCACCGCGAGCAGCCGCCAGGTTATCCGCCACGAGCGCCAGCCCAGCGGGCGATCGAGCTTCAGCCCGGCCCCCATGAGCGCGATGATCACCACGGACTCCGTGAGCCTTTCCGCGTAATGGGGATGGGCCAGCGGATTCGGGAACCACCCTTCGCCTGAAAACGCGAAAATCCCCATGCCCAAGCCGACGCATATGATCGGCAAGGAAAGGGGAAGGTTGTTCAGAACCATCGGCAGCCAAGCCGTCAGCAGCACGATGACGCCAGCGCCGGTGAGGAGAAGGATGTAGGGATCCATGTTCATACGCCGTTTCCGTCCGGCCTTTGCATGCAAAAAGGCCGGCTCGGGGCCGACCTGTCCGGAAACTAGTCAAAAAGTGAGGAAAATCAGAGAGATGGTGGGCGATGTAGGGATTGAACCTACGACCCCACCCGTGTGAAGGGTGTGCTCTCCCGCTGAGCTAATCGCCCATCTCTCTAGAAGGCCGGTCTTATAAGTCCGCGCTTGCCCGCTGTCAAGCCATCGCGGCGAGGGTGGCCGGAAGGTCGGCGAAATGATCGATCAGCCGGTCGGCCCCCAATTCGGCGGGGGGCACGCGGGTGTAGCCGAAGCTCACCGCCACCACCGGCAGTCCGGCGGCGCGGCCCGCCGCCACGTCGTTGGGGCTGTCGCCGATCATCACCGCCTGCTCGGGCCGGGCGTCCAATTCGGCCAGGGTGGCGGCGACGTGGCGGGGGTCGGGCTTGCGCCATTCGACCCGATCACCGCCCACCACCGCCTGGAAGAAGCGGGCGAGGCCCAGCGCTTCCAGGATTTCGACGGTGGCGGCTTGCGGCTTGTTGGTGCAGACGGCCATGCGCCAGCCGGCCGCCGCCAGTTCGGCCAGGGCCTCGGGCACGCCGGGCCAGGCGCGGGTGTTGAGCGCGGCGTTGCCTTCGTAGAGGGCCAGGAAGCGCTGGGTCAGGGCGGGCAAGCTGGCCTCGTCGACCGCGCCGGTGGCGGTCAGGGCGCGGCGCACCAGCATGGCGGCGCCATCGCCGACCATGGGCGCTACCTCGTCTTCGCACAACTTTCGACGGCCCACCTCGCCCAATAGATTGTTGAGGGCGATGGCGAGATCGGGAAGACTGTGGATCAGCGTTCCGTCGAGATCGAAAACCAGGACCGTTCGTCGCATCCCTTGAAACCCCGTGTAACAAAGATTGAGTGGCCGGCCGAGCATCCTTTGTGGCACCTTCCGGCCCGACCCGCAACATGAGCCCGCCCCCTTCATGACATCCAGACCCGCCGTCATCATTCTCGCCGCAGGCATGGGCACGCGCATGAAATCGGCGCTGCCCAAGGTCATGCATCCCTTGGCCGGCCGGCCGATGATCCGCCACCTGCTGGCCTCGGTCGAGGGTTTGGACCCCGCCCGCGTGGTGGTGGTGGTCGGTCCCGGCATGGAACAGGTGGCCAAGGCCGTCGCGCCGCACGCCACCGTCGTGCAGACCGAGCGCCTGGGCACCGGCCACGCCGTCGCGCAAGCCGCCGCCGCCCTGGCCGATTTCGAGGGAGACGCGCTGGTCGTCTATGGCGACACCCCGCTGTTGTCGACCGCCACCCTGGCGTCGCTGCTCGACGCGCGAAGCCGTGCCGCCGTGGTCGTCCTGGGCTTCCGGCCCGAGGGGGACAACCAGTATGGCCGGCTGGTCACCGGCCCCGAGGGGCTGGAGGCGATCGTCGAATGGCGCGAGGCCGGCCCCGAACAGCGCGCCATCGCCTTGTGCAATTCCGGCGTGATGGCCGCCGACCGCCGCACCCTGTTCCGGCTGATCGACCAGATCCGCAACGACAACGCCAAGGGCGAATACTACCTGACCGACGTGGTCGCCCTGGCGCGCGCCGAGGGCTTGGCCTGCGGCCATGTCGAAGGCCCCGCCGAGGAGCTGCTGGGCGTCAATTCGCGCGTCGAGCTGGCCGCCCTGGAAGCCGTGGTGCAGACCGGCCTGCGCCGCGCCGCGATGGACGACGGCGCCACGCTGATCGCGCCCGAGACGGTGTGGTTCAGTTGGGACACCAAGCTGGGCCGCGACGTCACCGTGCATCCCAACGTGGTGTTCGGCCCCGGCGTGACGGTGGCCGACGGCGTCGAGATCAACGCCTTCAGCCATTTGACCGGCGCCAGCGTGGCCGAGGGCGCCATCATCGGCCCCTATGCCCGGCTGCGCCCCGGCGCGGCGATCGGCCCGAACGCCCATATCGGCAATTTCGTCGAGATCAAGAAGGCCACCGTCGAGGAGGGCGCCAAGGTCAATCACCTGACCTATGTCGGCGACGCCCGCATCGGCGCCCGCGCCAATATCGGGGCGGGCACCATCACCTGCAATTACGACGGCGTCGACAAGTCCTTCACCGACATCGGCGCGGGGGCCTTCATCGGCTCGAACTCGTCGCTGGTGGCGCCGGTCAAGATCGGCGACGGCGCGGTGATCGGCGCCGGTTCGACGATCACCCGCGAGGTCGCGCCCAACGCCCTGGCGGTGGCGCGCGGCAATCAGATGGAGCTGCCCGGCTGGGCCGAGCGCTTCCGCGCCCGCAAGGCGGACGACAAGGCCAAAGCCAAATCCAAGGAGTGAGCCCATGTGCGGCATCGTCGGGATCATCGGCAAAAGCGAGGTCGCCCCGCTGTTGCTGGAGGGACTGAAGCGCCTGGAATACCGCGGCTATGATTCGGCCGGCATCGCCACGCTGGTCGATGGCCGCATCGAGCGCCGCCGCGCCCAGGGCAAGCTGTCGGGCCTGGACGAGTTGCTGAAGCGCCGCCCGGTGCAGGGCCGCATCGGCATCGGCCACACCCGCTGGGCGACCCACGGCATCCCCAACGAGACCAACGCCCATCCCCATGCCAGCGCCCGCGTCGCGGTGGTCCACAACGGCATCATCGAGAACTTCGCCGCCTTGCGCGCCGAGCTGACCGCCGCCGGCCACGTCTTCGAAAGCGAGACCGACACCGAGGTGGTCGTCCACCTGATCGACCGCTATTTGGGCGAGGGCCTGTCGCCCGAGGACGCCAGCTTCCGCGCGCTGGGCCGGCTGGACGGCGCCTTCGCGCTGGCCATCCTGTTCGCCGGCCGCGACGATCTGCTGGTCGCCGCCCGCCAGGGCAGCCCGCTGGCGGTGGGCTGGGGCGAAGGCGAGATGTATCTGGGCTCGGACGCCTTCTCGCTGTCGCACCTGACGCGCAGCATCACCTATCTCGAGGACGGCGACTGGGCGGTGGTCCGCCCGACGGGCGTGGTGATCCGCGACCGCGACGGCCGCGCCGTGGAACGCGAGATCCGCCAGACCGCCTATTCCGGCGCGATGATCGGCAAGGGCGAGCACCGCCACTTCATGCTGAAGGAAATCTACGAACAGCCCCAGGTGATCGGCGACACCCTGGGCACGATGTTCAATCCGGTGACCCGCTCGATCACCCTGCCCCCCCTGCCCTTCGAATTGGCCGAGGTGTCGGCGGTGACCATCATCGCCTGCGGCACAAGTTATTACGCCGGCATGGTCGCCAAATACTGGATCGAGCGCTGCGCCCGCGTGCCGACGCAGGTCGACGTGGCGTCCGAGTTCCGCTATCGCCTGCCGGTGCTGCCGGCCGGCGGGCTGGCGCTGTTCATCTCGCAGTCGGGCGAGACCGCCGACACCCTGGCCGCGCTGCGCCACTGCCGCGAGCAGGGCCAACACATCGCCGCCCTGGTCAACGTGCCGGAAAGCACCATCGCCCGCGAGGCCGACGCGGTGCTGGCCACCATGGCCGGCCCCGAGATCGGCGTCGCCTCGACCAAGGCGTTCACCACCCAACTGACCGTGCTGGCCTGCGTGGCGATCGCGCTGGGCCGCGCCCGCGGCGCCCTGACCCGCGACGAGGAAAGCCGCCTCAGCCAAGCCCTGGTCGAGGTGCCGGCCCGCGCCGCCGAGGTGCTGGCCCATGACGAGCGCCTGCGCCAGATCGCGCTGTCGATCGTCGAGGCGCGCGACGTGCTGTATATCGGCCGCGGCACCGCCTATCCGATCGCCCTGGAAGGCGCCCTGAAACTCAAGGAGATCAGCTACATCCACGCCGAGGGCTATGCCGCCGGCGAGATGAAGCACGGCCCGATCGCCCTGATCGACGAAACCGTGCCGGTGATCGTCATCGCCCCCCATGACGAGCTTTACGAAAAGACCGCCTCGAACGTCCACGAGGCGGTGGCGCGCGGCGGCCGGGTCATATTCCTATCCGACGCCGCCGGCGTGGCCAAGATGGCCGGCCACACCGTCGCGGCGGTCGAACTGCCCGAGGTCGATCCGTTCGTGACGCCGATCCTTTACGCCATTCCGGTCCAGTTGCTCGCCTACCACGTCGCGGTGGCCAAAGGGACCGACGTCGACCAGCCAAGGAATTTGGCGAAGTCCGTAACGGTCGAATAG
>JADFZP010000220.1 GCA_015232485.1 Alphaproteobacteria bacterium | reverse complement strand
TCTCCCTCAACAACACGATGCTGATGCGACGGTTGCGCGGCCCCTTTGGATCATTCGGTTCGAAGGGATCGGTGTCGGCCTTGCCGACCACCCGATCGACGCGTTCGGGCGGCACGCCCGACATCGCCAGCACCCGTCGGGTGGACAGGGCGCGGTCGGCGGAAAGCTCCCAATTGCCATAGCCGGTGTCGCGCACGAACGGAATCGCGTCGGTATGGCCCGAGATCGAGATGCGCTGCGGCATCTGCATCACCACGCGCGACACCAGATCGAGCATCGAGCGGGTGTGGCCGAACATCGCCGCGCTGCCGCTTGGGAACATGGCCAGACCGTCCTGGTCGACGATCTGGATGCGCAAGCCCTCGGGCGTGTTGTCGACCAACAGGCTGTCGGCGAATTTCTTCAGCTCGGGAATGCCGGCGATGGCCTTTTCCAGCGCGTCCTTGGCCTTGTCGAACTGCTGCTCCTCGCGCTCGGCCATGGCCTTGAGGAACTCCTTTTCGGTGGTCCCCTCCATGGGGTTGTCAAGTTCTTCAAGCGTTTCGAGCTGGTCCTTGCCATCCGGGCTGATGGTCGGCGGCGGCAAGGCGAGCGACACGCTGGGCGCCGAGGTCGCGCTGGCCATGGCGCCTTCGCCGACCGTCTTGCCACCCAGGATGCCGCCGGCCCCCGAGGTGCTTTTCGACAGCGCGGTGGGGGCGAAATAATCGGCGATGCCCTGCAACTGCTCTTCGGTCACCGCGTTCAAAAGCCATAGCAGCAGGAAGAACGCCATCATCGCCGTCACGAAGTCGGCATAGGCCACCTTCCACGCGCCGCCGTGATGGCCATGCGCGCCCTTCTTGACCCTTTTGATGATGACCGGAGCGGCTTCCGCCATGGCCGATCAGTCCGGCGGCAGGTTGGTGACGGTTTCTTCCACTTCCTGGAACGAGGGGCGGACCTCGTGCGGCAGGATCTTGCGGGAGAACTCGATCGACACCTGGGGGGCGTAGCCTTGCATGTGGCCGATGATCCCCGCCTTGATGGCTTGCAGGTATTTGGTCTCGGACGCGTAGACCGATTCGAGGAAGCGCCCGACCGGGCCGACGAAGCCATAGCAGCACAGCACGCCGAAGAACGTTCCGACCAGCGCCGCGCCGATCAGGTGGCCCAGCACGGCGGGCGGCTCGGTGATCGAGCCCATGGTGTGGATGACGCCCAGCACGGCGGCCACGATGCCCAGCGCCGGCATGCCGTCGGCCATGTTGACGATGGCGCCCGAGATGGCGTGCATCTCGTGGTGATGCGCCTCGATCTCCTCGTCGATGATCGTTTCCAGCTCGTGCGGATTGTTGGTGCCCAGCGTCAAAAGGCGAAGGTAATCACACAGAAAGTCGCGCGAATGATGGTCCGCGTTGAACTTGGGGAAGCGCTGGAACAACGGGCTTTCGTCGGGCTTCTCCACATGGCTTTCCAGCGCCAAGTCGCCCTTGGTCTTGGCCAGCTTGAAGATCAGATAAAGCAGGCTCAGCAGCTCGATATAGCTGGCCTTGCTGTGCCGCGAGCCACGCAACAGCAACGGCATCGCCTTGATCGTGCCTTGCAGCACCGCCTTCGGCGCGCCGATCACGTATGATCCGATCGCGGCCCCCAGGATGATCAGGAATTCGAAGGGCTGCCACAGCACGTCCATGTGGCCACCGCCACCCATGTATCCGCCCACGACCGAGCCGATGACGATGACCGTGCCGATGATGAAGAACATCCACTATCCTCTATCACTCTCGCAGTCCGCCCGCCAGAAGGATGCTATAAAGCGCCCCTCTTGTCGTGAAAAAAAGAACCCTCGGGCGCGACCCGCCGTGCCGTGCGGTATTTGAACCCTAGCCCGCTTTCCTGTATGAACTGTGAAGCGCGCCCAACATACGGATGAATCATGAAGGTCGACAGCCGCACGTTCCGCAAGGCCCTGGGATGTTTCCCCACCGGGGTGGCGGTGGTGACCACGCTCGATTCCCAAGGCAAGCCCGTGGGGGTGACGATCAGTTCGTTCACCTCGGTCTCGCTCGAGCCGCCTCTGGTGCTGTTCTGCCTGGCCAACACCAGCGGCAATCTCGCCGATTTCAAGGCGAGCGGCCATTTCGCCGTCAACGTCCTGCGCGAGGATCAGCGGGAATTGTCGATGCGCTTCGCCGGCCGGGGCGCCGACAAATGGGCCGAGGTGCCGCGCACGACCTGGGAAACCGGCTCGCCGATCATCGGCCAATGCCTGGCCAATCTGGATTGCCGCGTGGTGGCCGTCCACGAGGGCGGCGACCACCTGATCTTCGTGGGCGAGGTCGACCGTCTCGAATACGGCACCGCCGGCCAGCCGCTGATCTATTTCCGCGGCGACTACGCGGCGCTGGGCAACACCACGCTGCCTTGAAATTAAATCATACCGGTGAGCCGATAAATCGACTCACCTCATTAGCCCCTCGCCGGGCGGGCGCCCCGGCGCCCTTGGCCGCCGCCGCAATGGCGGCTTCGACGATCGGTCGTTCCGACCGCCCGCCGGTATCAGAAGTTCAGCGCCACTTCGGCGATGATGGCTTGCGCACGGTAATCCTTGCGCAAATCGTCCTCGTAGCGCGCGTTCAGATGACCGCCGCCAAAGCGGCCGGTCAGGCCGAGCGACGGCTGGAGGCCCCAGGGCGACTCTGGGGCGGCGCCCACCGTGAACGACCCCGGCTGCCCGACCAGCCCGGCCGAGACGTCGGCCGACGAAGCCGACAGACGCCGGGTCCACAGCAGCCCGCCGTCGACCGACCACTCCAACGGCCCGGTCGCGCCGAGATCATGCGACGCGCCGACGCCGAGGCGTGAGCGCAGGCTGTGGCCGTTCCACCCGCCGACCACGAGGTCCAAATCGTCCGCGCCGTGCTCGGTGAAGCCCCGGCGATCGACATGCGCGTATTGCAGGCCGACGAACGGCCGCACCCGCGCGCTTCCGAACAACGTCGTCGTCACCCCGGCGTCGAGCCGGGCGGCCACGGCGCTGGTCTTCGGCTCTCCGCGCGCGGTGCGGCCGATGGCGGTCGAGATGCCGGGCAGGGCGCCGCTGTCGGCCACCGCGATGCGGCGGTCGACCTCGCCCCAGCCCATACCGCCGGCGATCTGGCCGCTCAGCAGGACCGGCCCCATCCGATACGACCCGTGGGCGCCCAGCATCGCGGTGTCGGCGGTGCCGGTGCTCGAACCGGCGTCGCGCCAGTCCAGCCGGCTGGTCAGCCACGCGCCGCCGACGCCGAGCGTCAGGCCGTCGCGTCCGCTGAAATCCGCCCCCGCCATGCCGGCCCGGCTGGTCGCGCGGTAGCCGGTCACCTCGGCGGAACCATCGAATTCGGCCGAAGCGCCGGTCGCCACCACCCAGGCGCCGGTCTTCGAGTCGGCGCGCCGGCCCAAGGCGTCGAGGAACAGCCCGCTCTGATGATCGACGACCCGAGGCACCGCGCCATAAATTTCAGGGCTCAACTGGCGGACGGCGGCCTCCAGGGGGGCCGGGTCGGTCGGACTGGTCAGGTTCAGCACGTCCAGCGTCAGCAACGCCCGGTCGAGATCGCTGTACGCCGCCACCGGCAGGCCGTCGAGATAGCCGCCTACGATCCGCGCCGACCCCGACAGGCGGGGGCCGTAGACCAGCACGGGACCCGGATCGGCGGCGCCGGTGACGACGTAGTTGGCCGCCGGCACCTGATAGCTTTGCACGCCGGCCGCTCCCCAGCCGACATAGTACTGGATGCCGCCACCCTGGCCCCAATCGCCGGTGCCGTCCACGGCGTCGGTGATCGGGCCGGCGACGCCGCTCCAGAAGGTCACGCCGGCCGGCACGACCACCAGCGTGAGCATGTTGTTGCGCGTGCCGTCGGCATAGATCGGCAGCGCCCAGTTGGCTTGGATCTCGGCGCTGGTCAATCCGCGCAACTGGGCGATGGGCATCACCCAGCCGCCAACCTGCCCCGCCTTGCCGGGCATGTCCCTGGGCTGGACGTAGGTGCGCACGCCGACGAAGGGTTGGGTGGTGCGCACGGCATAGCCCATGGTCCCCAACTCGAACGGTGGATTGACCTGATCGGTGCCGTAGATCGTCTGGAATTCCCCAAGCAGCGACTCGGCCGACACCGCGCCGATCACCTCGACGCCCGGAATGTCGGTCGGTGTGGCCGTTCCGGCCGCCAGGGCGCTCCCTGCGGCGGACAGCCACAGGCCGGCCGCGGTCGCGGCGAGACGACGCGCGAGGGTTTCATGTTCCATGCCGCGACTATAGAGGGAATCCGCTCGCGCGCAAACCGATCAGCCTTCGCCGTCGGACGTGTTGGTCAGCACCCGCGCGGGGAAGCCGGCCGCGTGCAGGCGCTCGACGATCAGGTGGACGTGGCGGGCGCCGGTGGTTTCGACCATCGCGTCGATCTCGGCCAGCTTCACCGGCACGTCATGGAACAGGCGCTGGTGATAAATCTCGATGATGTTGCCGCCGCATTCGGCGATCACCTGCGAGACCTTGGCCAGCGCGCCGGGTAGATCGGTGATCTCGACCCGCAGCCGCGCCAAGCGGCCGCCGCGGGTCAGGCCGCGCAGCAGGATCGAGGCCAGCACCCGGCAATCGATATTGCCCCCCGACACCACCAGCCCGACCTTGCGGCCCTCGAAGCGCGCCCGGTGGCGGGCCAGCGCGGCCAGGGTGACCGCCCCGGCGCCCTCGGCGACGAGTCGGCAATCCTCGATCAGGGTCAGCACCGATTCCTCGATCGCCGCCTCGTCGACCAGCAGGATGTCGTCGACCCATTCGGCGATCAGCGCGCGGGTCAGGGTTCCCGGCGACTTCACGGCGATGCCCTCGGCCAGCGTCGGCCCGCTGGCGCGCGGCGGATCGCCGGCCAGCACCTGGACCATCGACGGATAGAGTTCGGCCTGGACGCCGAACACCCTGATCCCCGGCTTCAAGGCCTTGGCCGCCACCGCGATGCCGGCGATCAACCCGCCGCCGCCGATCGGCACCAGCAAATCGTCGAGGTCGGGGATGTCGGCCAGCATCTCCAACGCCACGGTGCCCTGGCCGGCGACCACCAGCGGGTCGTCGTAAGGGTGGACGAAGGTCAGCCCCTCGGCCTCGGCCAAGCGGCGGGCCGCCACCCCGGCCTCGCTCAGGCTCTCGCCTTCAAGGACGATGCGGGCGCCCAACGCCTCGGTGCGCTCGATCTTGGAGAAGGGCGTGCCGCGCGGCATCACGATGGTGGCCGGAATGCCCAGCCGCTGGGCGTGATAGGCCACGCCCTGGGCGTGATTGCCGGCCGACATCGCCACCACGCCGCGCCGCCCGGCCGCCTGATCGAGCGCCTGCAAGCGGTTCAGCGCGCCGCGCGGCTTGAACGATCCGGTGACCTGTAGATTCTCCAGCTTCAGATACACATCCGCGCCGAAAGCCTGGGACAGGCGCGGCGCCGGGATGATCGGCGTGTGTAATACGGCGCCTTTGATGAGTTCGGCGGCGGCTTGGATATCGGCCAAGGTGACGGTCATGGCGGCGGCTCCAAATGAAGCACGGTCTCGTTGGCGCGGCGCGCCGGGATGGTCAGCATGCGCCCGTCGCGCCAGTTCTCCAGCATGTCGCTCCAATGGGGCGACAGGATGTTGCCCGACTGCCCGGTGGCGATGGCGAACAGGCTGCGGTCTGGGTCATTCAGATCGTAGACGGCGCGAAACCCCGCCCCATGCACATGGCGGAACGCGTCGTCGCCTCGGGCGGTCTCGAAACCGCCGCGATTGATGGTGAAATCGTCGCCGTCGCTCTCGATCGACAAGCCCGTCCATTCGGCCAGCCAGGCGATCTTGCCGAACAGCGGATGGCGGAAGGTGGCGCGATGCGCCTCGCCCCAGCGCCACGACTCCATGTCGGGGCCGAATCGGCGGCTGAGATCGTTCAGCGCCTCGTCGAGCGCCGCCGCCACCCGATCGGCATGGGCGGGCAGCGCGGCGGCCAGCAGGCGTGG
>JADFZP010000219.1 GCA_015232485.1 Alphaproteobacteria bacterium | reverse complement strand
GGCAAGCGCCCCCGCCGGGGTCATGATCGGCGATTCGCCACCATATGGGCAGAGTATCATGGCATCGCCAGCCATCACGGCGGTTTCCCTTCCCGCCAGCCATCCGCTGCGCGAGCGGCTGGCCGCCGAAGTGCATGCCCGGCCTTACGAATTGCTGACCGCGCCGGTGCGCGCCTCGCATCTGGCGCTGGTCACCGGCGAGGCCCTGCGCGACGCCGATCGCTTGGCGCTGGACGCGCTGTGCGCCCGGTTCGGGGTGGCGGCGCCACCGGCCGGGGCCAATTATTTCAGCCTCGATTCCGGCCCCTTCCGGCTGCGCTGGGAGCGGCACACCGAGTTCTCGACCTATACCCTGTTCCGCTTCGAGCCCTTCGACGACCCGTTCGCCACGACCGCCTTGGACCTCGCGCCGCCCGACTGGCTGGCGGCGCTGCCGGGCGAGTTGCTGGTCGGCCTGCATCTCGCCATCGAAACCGTCGAGCGGCCGGCCGCCGCGCTGTCCTCGCTGTTCGACGGCAATCAGGTGATCGGCAGCCAAGTGATGGGCGGCGCCGCCCGCGCCTGGACCGATTGCCGCATCCATGGCGACGGCTTCGGCCGCGTGCTGGTGCGCGACCAGGGGCTGACGCTGGGCCAGGCCGGGCGTCTGGTGCAGCGCCTGCTGGAGATCGAGACCTATCGCATGATGGCGCTGCTGGCCTTCCCGGTGGCCGGACAGGCGGCGGTCGGCATTTCGCGCATCGAGCGCGGGCTGGGCGGCGTGGTCGAGCGGATGGCCGCTCCGGCCGGCGGCGACGACCGCGCCCTGCTGGAGGAGTTGATGCGCCTCGCCGCCGAAAGCGAGGCGCTGACGGCGGCCAGCGCCTACCGCTTCTCGGCGGCGCGGGCCTATTGGGACATCGTGCGTCGCCGCGTCGAGGAACTGCGCGAGGAGCGCATCCCCGGCACCCAGACCATCGCCGAGTTCATGGATCGCCGCTTGGCCCCCGCCATGGCGACCGCCCAGTGGACGGCCGAGCGCCAGACCGCGCTGGCCACCCGCGTGGTGCGCACCGGCGATTTGCTGCGCACCCGCGTCGACATCGCGCTGGAGGAAAAGAACCGCGACCTGCTGGCCTCGATGAACCGCCGCGCCGAGTTGCAGCTTCGCTTGCAGGAAACCGTCGAAGGGCTGTCGGTGGTGGCGATCAGCTACTATTTGATCGGGCTGGTCGGCTACGCCGCCAAGGGCCTGAAGGCCGCCGGAGTGCCGGTCGACGCCGAGATCGCCGCGCTGGTCTCGCTGCCGATCATCCTGGGCGCGGTGTGGGCGGGCACCCGCCGGCTGCGGCGCGCGGTTGGCAAACATTGATTTCCGTTTCGTAAATCTCGACTTTCGTCCTGCATCGTCGATCGTCGGATCGACCAGGGGGACCGAAATGACGCTGGATTTCGCAAGCGTGCATCGCCGTGACGGGCTCGTTCGCCTGGATGGTCAATTCCTCGACCATCTGGAGCCGGAATTGCGCGAGCGGCTGATCGCTTCGCGCCAAGCGCCCCCCACCGGGCTGGCCGAGTCGGACCTGCTGCTCGCCCTGGCGCCGCATCTCGACGATTTCCTGACCGCGCTGTTCGGCATCCGGGCCGAGGCGCAGGAATTGGCGGCCCGTCACGCCGCCCTGGCCCCCTTGTGGGCCTGCAAACGCCTGTTCGTGCAGCGTCGCGCCGTCAAGGCGTTCAAGCCCGAGCAGGCGGCGGCGCTGGACGGCGACGCGCTGGGCCAAAGCCTCGCCGCGCTTCTGGGCGGCGCCTGGGACGAAGAGGCGTTCGCCCGCGCGGTGGCCGGCTGGCTCGACGACGAGGCGGCGCACGGCGAGGCGCTGGACCTCGCCGCCCGTTACGCGGCCTGGGCGGTCCATACGCCCGAGGGCCAACGCCGCCATGCGGGCGGCGTGCTGTTCAAGGTGCCGGCCAAGCGCGATCCCCTCCATCTGGTTCCCGGCGAGTTGGTCGAGCGCGACGGCGTCGCGGCCCTGGTCCACCCCGCCTTGGGCCGGCGCGACCGCGACGGCTTCGACCTGACCGATCCGGGAATGGGGCTGAAAGGCGCGCTGGATCAGGCGACCTACTGCATCCTGTGCCACCATCAGGGCAAGGACTCCTGCTCGAAGGGCCTGCATGACAAGGCGACCGGCGCCTTCCAGTTGAGCGCGGTGGGCGACTCGCTGACCGGCTGCCCGCTCGAGGAAAAGATTTCCGAGATGCACGAGGCCAAGGGGCGCGGCTGGTCGCTGGCCGCCCTGGCCTGCGCGGTGATCGACAATCCGATGGTGGCCGGCACCGGCCACCGCATCTGCAACGACTGCGTGGCCGCCTGCATCTACAACAATCAGCACAAGGACCCGGTCGACGTGCCGCAGGTCGAGACGCGCGTCTTGAAGGACGTGCTGTCGCTGCCCTGGGGCTTCGAGATCTATTCCCTGCTGACCCGCTGGAATCCCCTGAACCTGCGCCGCCCGCTGCCCCGGCCCGAGACCGGCCGCAGCGTGCTGGTGGTCGGGCTGGGGCCGGCCGGCTACACCTTGGCCCATCACCTGATGCAGGACGGCCATCGGGTGGTCGCCATCGACGGCCTGAAGATCGAGCCCTTGGCCGAGGCGCTGTCGGGACCGATCCGCGACGCGTCGGTGCTGTTCCAACGCTTGGGCGAACGCCCCACCGGCGGCTTCGGCGGGGTGGCCGAATACGGCATCACGGTGCGCTGGGACAAGAATTTCCTGACCGTGCTGCGGCTGCTGCTCGAACGCCGCGCCGAATTCCGCATGTATGGCGGGATTCGCTTCGGCGGCGCGATCGGGCTGGACGACGCCTTCGCGATGGGCTTCGACCATGTCGCCTTGTGCATGGGGGCGGGCAAGCCGACCGTGCTCGGCCTGCCCGGCGGGCTGTCGCGCGGCGTGCGCACCGCCTCGGATTTCCTGATGGCGCTGCAACTGACCGGCGCGGCGCGGCGCGACTCGGTGGCCAATCTGCAAATCCGCCTGCCGGTGGTGGTGATCGGCGGCGGGCTGACCGCGATCGACACCTGCACCGAGGCGCTGGCCTATTACCCGGTGCAGGTCGAGAAGTTCCTGTCGCGCCTGGAAACGCTGGGCGAGGAACCGGCCTGGAGCGAAGAGGAGGCGGTGATCGCCGCCGAGTTCACGGCCCATGCCCGCGCCCTGCGCGCCGCCCGCGCCGAGGGCCGGCCGATCGGCGCGCTGCTCGAATCGTGGGGTGGCGCCACCATCGCCTATCGCCGCACCCTGACCGAGGCCCCGGCCTATCGCAATCACGAGGAGATCACCAAGGCGCTGGAGGAGGGCATCCGCTTCGCCGAGGGCCTGACGCCGCTCGAAGTGGTCACCGATCGCTTCGGCCATGCCGAGGCGCTGCGGGTGCGCAGGGCCGACGGCACCGAGACCATGCTGGCGGCGCGCGCCGTGCTGATCGCCGCCGGCACCCAGCCCAACACCACCTTGGCCCGCGAGACCGAGGGCATCGCGCTCGACGGCCGCCACTTCCGCGCGCTGGGCGAGGGCAAGCCGGAGGCCAGCACCAAGCCGGCCGAGGCGCGCGTGCTGATGCGACGTCGCCCCGATGGCCGCGCGGTCAGCTTCTTCGGCGACCTGCATCCGTCTTACGCCGGCAATGTGGTCAGCGCGATGGCCGGCGCCCTGCAAGGCCATCCGGTGGTGACCCAAGCGATGGCCGAATTGCCGCCGCCGGCCATCCGCTTCGCCGATCTGGTCGGGCGTCTGGACGCCGATCTCGGCGCCGTGGTCGAACGCGTGGAACGCCTCGCCCCCAACATCGTCGAGGTGGTGGTCAGGGCGCCGGCCGCCGCCCGCGCCTTCCGGCCGGGCCAGTTCTACCGTCTTCAGAACTTCGAGGCCCACGCGCCGCGCGCCGCCGGCACCGTGCTGGCCATGGAGGGCATCGCCCTGACCGGCGCCTGGGTCGACCGCGACCGCGGGCTGGTCTCGCTGATCGTGCTGGAAATGGGCGGATCGTCCAGCCTGTGCGCCCATCTGCGGCCGGGCGAGCCGGTGGTGCTGATGGGGCCGACCGGCACGCCGACCGAGATTCCGTCCGGCGAAACGGTGCTGCTGGCCGGCGGCGGGCTGGGCAACGCGGTGCTGTTCTCGATCGGCCAGGCGCTGCGCGCCGCCGGCTCGCGGGTGCTGTACTTCGCCGGCTATCGCGGCCCGGCCGATCGCTTCAAGATCGACGAGATCGAGGCGGCGGCCGACGTGGTGGTGTGGGGCGTCGACCAGGGCGAGGCCTTCGCGCCGCGCCGCCCCGGCGACCACGCCTTCGTGGGCAACATCGTCGAGGCGATGCGGGCCTATGGCGAGGGTCGCCTGGGACCGGCCACCATTCCGCTGGAAACCGTCGACCGCATCCTGGTGATCGGCTCGGATCGCATGATGGCGGCGGTGGCGGCGGCCCGCCATGGCGTCTTGGCGCCCTTGCTGCCACGCGCGCGGGTGGCGATCGGCAGCATCAATTCGCCGATGCAATGCATGATGAAGGAAATCTGCGGCCAGTGCATCCAGACCCATATCGACCCGGTGACCGGCGAGAAGAGCGTGGTGTTCTCGTGCATGAACCAGGATCAGCCGCTCGACCACGTCGACTTCCCCGGACTGAACCAGCGTCTGCGCCAGAACGCGGTGCAGGAAAAGGTGACCCGGTCATGGATCGCCCACTGCCTTAACCTACCCTCAACGAGATAGGACTAAAGTCGTACCTCGGTCGACGGGAGATCGGGGTGGGGGCGGATGCTTGGCGGATGGATTCGGACGGCGGCGGCATTGGCTTTGGCCCTTCTCCCGCCGACCGGTCCAGCGGCGGCGACCGCCGATCTGGTGGTGATCGAAAAGGCCGCCCGCCGGATGACTCTTCAATCCGGCGGCGCGGTGCTTCGCGCCTACGACGTGGCGCTGGGACGCCAGCCCCAGGGGCCGAAGCGGCGTGAGGGCGACGGCCGCACCCCCGAGGGACGCTACGTCATCGAGGCCCGTAATTCCGCCAGCAAATACCACCTTGCGTTGCGCATCTCCTATCCCGACGCCGCCGACCGCGCCCGCGCCGCCGCCTTGGGCGCGCCACCCGGCGGGGCCATCATGATCCATGGTCGGCCGCGCGACATGGGCTGGGTCGGGCCGTCGCACCGCGAAACAGACTGGACCGAGGGCTGCATCGCCGTCACCAACCAGGAGATGGACGAGATCTGGCGGCTGGTCCCCATCGGCACGCCGATCGAGATCCGCCCGTGACTTGGCGCGGCGCGGCATTGATGTTAGGGTGCGCCCGCAACCAGTTCGGGAGGGACAATGGTGTCGGTGGCGAGGTTGGTGGTATTGTTCGTGGCGCTGCTGGCGGCTTGGCCGGCGATGGCGGAATGCCCGCTGCCCAAGCGGGCCTGCGAGGCGATGTGCGTGCTGAAGGGGGCGGACGCCGCCTGTGCCACCGCCTGCGCCGAATGCGTCGAGCCGGGCGCGCCCAACCTGCTGTCCACCCTGCCGGCCGAGGACGTGGCTTGGCTGGCCCGCACCGGCGAGCGCCGCACGCTGGCCCCCGGCGCGCGGGTGATCCGCCATGGCGAGCAGGTGCTGGCCGTGATGGTGGTGCTCGACGGCGCCCTCGAGGTGACGCACGACGGGGCCAATTTGGCCAAGCTCGACCCCGGCGCGGTGGTGGGCGAGGTCACCCTGGTCGACGAGGGCTTGGCCTCGGCCACCGTGGCGGCCGCGGGCGACACCACCGTGCTCAGCATTCCCAAGCCGTTGCTTCGGGCGCGGCTATCCTCCGACGACGCCTTCTCGGCGCGCTTCCACAAGGCCCTCGCCACCGTGCTGGCCCAGCGCCTGCGCGCCGCCAACGAGGCGCGCTCGGACAAGTAAGGCCGTGGTCGCCGTCCAACATCTCCGTCATTCCCGCGAAGGCGGGAATCCATTCGGTTTCGACACCCGGTTTGGCCAAGACACCGCTGGAT
>JADFZP010000218.1 GCA_015232485.1 Alphaproteobacteria bacterium | reverse complement strand
CTGGCTCGACGACCGCGAACGCTACCGCGACATGGGGCTGGAATTCGACGTGTGAAGTTTTCAACACCAAGGACACAAAGGACACCAAGAAACCAGGAGGGGGACGACATCGCGCGCCCTGGCTCCGTTTGCCTTGGTGTCCTTGGTGTCCTTGGTGTTTCCTTGCCCAAGGCACAGAGCAGCCACCCCGATGAACTGGGACGATGACGCCATCGTGCTGGCGGTTCGCCGTCATGGCGAGAGCGGTGTGATCGCCTCGCTGCTGACCGCCACACATGGGCGTCATTCGGGGCTGGTGCGGGGCGGGGCGGGCAAGGCCAAGCGGGGCGTGCTGCAACCGGGCAACGCCGTGCGCGCCGCCTGGAAGGCGCGGCTGGCCGAGCATCTGGGCCTGCTGTCCTGCGAACTGATCCATCCGCATGCCGCCGCCGCGATGGACGACGCGACGCGCTTGGCGTGCCTCGCCTCGGCCTGCGCGGTGGCCGAGGCGGCGCTGCCCGAGCGTCAGCCGCATCCCGCCGCCTATGCCGGCTTGGCCGCCTTGCTGGAGTCGCTGCCGGGCGAGGCGTGGCCCAGCATCTACGTTCATTGGGAATTGGCGGTGCTGCGCGAGTTGGGCTTCGGCCTCGATCTCGGGCGTTGCGCGGCGACCGGGGTCAGTGACGGGCTGGCCTTCGTCTCGCCGAAGACCGGGCGGGCGGTGTCCGCCTCGGCCGGCGAGCCGTGGAGGGACAAGCTGCTGAAGCTGCCCGCCTTCCTGGTGACCGGCGGAGTGGGGGGCGCGTCCGAGGTTGTCGAGGGGCTGGCGCTGACCGGCTTCTTCCTGGAAAAGAACGCCTTCGACAAGCCGACGCCGCCGGCCCGCACACGATTTGTTGACCGCTTGCGGGCCTGAGATACTATATCTGGCCTCCCGCCAATCCAGAGGACCCGCATGACCGACACCGCCGCCACGGGCGAGATTCGCAATCTGCCGCTTGCCGACGCCCTGGGCGACCGCTATCTCGCCTACGCCATGTCGACCATCGTGTCGCGCTCGCTGCCCGATGTGCGGGACGGCTTGAAGCCGGTCCATCGGCGGCTGCTCTACGCCATGCAGGTGCTGAAGCTCGACCCCGACGCCGGCTTCAAGAAATGCGCCCGCGTGGTCGGCGACGTGATCGGCAAATACCATCCGCATGGCGACGCCTCGGTCTACGAGGCGCTGGTCCGCTTGGCGCAGGACTTCGCGGTGCGCTATCCGCTGGTCGAGGGACAGGGCAATTTCGGCAATATCGACGGCGACAACGCGGCGGCCATGCGCTACACCGAGGCCCGCCTGACCGCCGTGGCGGCCGCCCTGATGGACGGCCTGGACGAGGATTCGGTCGACTTCCGCCCCACCTATGACGGCACCGAGGAAGAGCCGGTGGTGATGCCGGCGGCCTTTCCCAATCTGCTCGCCAACGGCTCGTCGGGGATCGCGGTGGGCATGGCCACCAGCATCCCGCCGCACAACGCCGGGGAGGTCTGCGACGCCCTGCTGCGCCTGATCCAAGAGCCCGACTGCCCCGTCGAGGCGCTGTGCGCCCTGGTGCCGGGGCCGGATTTCCCGACCGGCGGCGTGCTGGTCGAGACCCGCGAGAACATCGTCGAGGCCTATCGCACCGGCCGCGGCAGCTTCCGCCTGCGGGCCCGCTGGGCGGTCGAGAAGATGAGCCACGGTCTGTGGCAGATCGTCGTCACCGAGATTCCCTATCAGGTGCAGAAATCGCGCCTGATCGAGAAGGTCGCCGAGTTGATGGAGGTCCGCAAGCTGCCGCTGCTCGCCGACATTCGCGACGAATCGACCACCGAGGTGCGCGTGGTGCTCGAACCACGCAGCCGCACCGTCGAGCCCGACATGCTGATGGAGCAGCTTTTCCGCCAGACCGATCTGGATGTGCGGGTGCCGCTCAACATGAACGTGCTCGACCGCGACAACACGCCCAAGGTGATGAACCTGAAGGAGGTGCTGCGCGCCTTCCTCGATCACCGCCACGAGGTGCTGGTGCGCCGGTCGCGTTATCGGCTGGACCGCATCGACCGGCGCCTCGAGGTGCTGGCGGGCTATCTGATCGCCTATCTCAATCTCGACGAGGTGATCCGCATCATCCGCGAGGAGGACGAGCCCAAGGCCCACATGATGCGCGCCTTCGGCCTGACCGACGTCCAGGCCGAGGCGATCCTCAACATGCGGCTGCGCTCGCTGCGCCGTCTGGAGGAGATGGAAATCCGCCGCGAGCACGACACGCTGTCGGCCGAGAAGGCCAAGCTCGAGGCGCTGCTGGGCGACGAGAAGCGCCGCTGGAAGGCGGTGGCCACCGAGATCGGCCAGATTCGCAAGCGCTTCGGCCAAGAGACCGAGCTGGGCCGCCGCCGCACCGAGATGGGCTCCGCCCCCTCGGCCGTGGTGGTGCCGATCGAAGCCTGGATCGAGCGCGAGGACATCACCGTGGTGCTGTCCGAGAAGGGCTGGTTGCGCGCCGTCAAGGGCCACGCCGCGACCGCCGAGGAGTTCAAGTTCAAGGAAGGCGACCAACTGCGCTTCATGGCGCATGCGGCGACCACCGACAAGCTGCTCGCCTTCGCCACCAATGGGCGCTTCTACACGGTGGGCTGCGACAAGCTGCCGCGCGGACGCGGCCACGGCGAGCCGCTGCGCCTGATGGTCGACCTGCCCAACGACGCCGAGATCGCCGCGCTGCTGGTCCACAAGCCGGGACGGCGGCTGCTGGTCGCCTCGTCGGCCGGACGCGGCTTCGTGGTCGAGGAGGCCGAGGTGATCGCCCAGACCCGCGTCGGCAAGCAGATCCTCAACCTCGCCGACGACGAGAAGGCCCTGTTCTGCTTGACCATGGAGGGCGACGCGGTGGCGGTGCTGGGCGAAAACCGCAAGCTGCTGGTCCTGATGGCCGAAGAGGTGCCGGTGATGACCCGCGGGCGCGGTGTCCAGTTGCAGAAATACCGCGACGGAGGCATGGCCGACGTCAAGAGCTTCACGCTGGCCCAGGGCCTGTCCTGGAAGTCCGGCGAGCGGCAGCGCACCGAGACCAATCTGGCGCCCTGGCTCGGCCGGCGGGGTGGCATCGGGCGCATGCCGCCGAACGGATTCCCGCGCTCCAACAGGTTTGCTTGAGGCGGCGCGGCCTGTTATGACTTGGGTCACAGTGTGACTCGCGCAAAGGAGTCCCCCGCATGTCGACCTTCGTCTCGGTCCTTTCGCCGGCCTCGCCGCGTTGGCGGGCGCTCAGCCATTTGGCATTGGTGCTCGGCGGCACCGCGATTCTCACCCTTTCCGCCAAGATCCAGGTGCCGTTCTGGCCGGTGCCGATGACCATGCAGACCTTCGCGGTCATCGTGCTGGCCATGGCCTATGGCTTCAGGCTGGGCACCGCCACCGTGGCGCTGTACCTGCTGGAAGGCGCCCTTGGGCTGCCGGTTTTCGCGGGCACCCCCGAGAAGGGGATCGGGCTGGCCTATATGACCGGGCCGACCGGCGGCTATCTGGTCGGCTTCCTGGCCGCCGCCGCCCTGGCCGGTTGGTTGGCCGAGCGGGGCTTCGACCGCGGCTTCTGGAAGGCCGGGCTGGTCAATCTGCTGTGCACCGCGCTGATCCTGACCTGCGGAGTCGCTTGGCTGTCGGCGATCGTCGGCTTCGACAAGGCGGTTTCGGTCGGTCTGCTGCCATTCGCCGCCGCGTCGCTGCTGAAGATCGGGCTGGGCGCCGCGGTGATGCCGCTGGCTTGGCGTCGACTCGCCGCGTTTCGGTCATAATTCCGAAAGAGATACCGCCATGGGTTTCCTGCTGACCATCAGCAAGCTGATCGACGGGCTCAACGAACGGGTTGGTCGCATCGTCTATTGGGGAATTCTGGCGGCGGTGCTGATCAGCAGCTTCAACGCCACGATGCGCTATACCGTGAACTACAGTTCGAATGCGTGGCTCGAGGTGCAGTGGTACCTGTTCTCCATGGTCTTCCTGCTGTCGGCGGGCTACACGCTGCTGCGCAACGAGCACATACGCATCGACGTGGTGACGGGGCGGTTCTCGCGGCGGACGCAGGCTTGGATCGACGTGCTGGGCACGCTGTTCTTCCTGCTGCCCATGGCGGTGACCATCATGATCCTGTCCTGGCCGATGGTGACCAGTTCCTTCGTCGGCCAAGAGATGTCGGGCGATGCCGGCGGCTTGGTGCGCTGGCCGGTCAAGGCGATGATCCCGGCGGGCTTCCTGCTGCTTTCGCTGCAAGGCCTGTCCGAGTTGATCAAGCGCGTCGCCTTCCTGGCCGGGCGCATCGAGGACCCGATTGGCAAACAAGGCGGGCCGCATTCGCACGCCTCGGCGGAGGGCTGAGCGATGAGCAGCTTCGTCATCGCCAATATGGCGCCGCTGATGTTCGGGGCGCTGGTCTTCTTTCTGCTGTGCGGCTATCCGGTCGCCTTCGCGCTGGCCGCCAACGGCATCGCCTTCGGGCTTTTGGGCATCGAGCTGGGCCTGCTGACGCCCGCGCTGTTCCAGGCGCTTCCCGAGCGCGTGTTCGGCATCATGCGCAACGACACCTTGCTGGCCATCCCGTTCTTCACCTTCATGGGGCTGATCCTCGAACGATCCGGGATGGCCGAGGAACTGCTCGACACGATCGGCCAGCTTTTCGGACCCTTGAGGGGTGGACTCGCCTATGCGGTGGTGTTCGTGGGCGCCTTGCTGGCGGCGACCACCGGCGTTGTGGCGGCCAGCGTCATCTCGATGGGGCTGATCTCGCTGCCGATCATGTTGCGCTATGGCTATGACCGGCGGGTGGCGACCGGCGTGATCGCCGCCTCGGGCACCCTGGCCCAGATCATCCCGCCCAGCCTTGTGCTGATCGTGCTGGCCGACCAGCTTGGCCGCTCGGTGGGCGCCATGTACGAGGCGGCCCTGCTGCCCGGTCTGGTGCTGACCAGCCTTTACGCCCTTTACATCTTCGGCGTGACGATGATCTACCCCAAGGCGGCTCCGGCGCTGCCCAAGGAGGCGCGCTCGCTGACCGGGCTGAAGTTGGCGCGGCGGGTGGTGGTTTCGCTGATGCCGCCGCTGGTCCTGATCTTTTTGGTGCTGGGCACCATCTTCGCCGGCATCGCCACGCCCACCGAGGGTGGCGCGATGGGCGCCACCGGCGCCCTGATCCTGGCGCTGGCCAAGCGCAAGCTGGGATGGGGGTTGCTGCGTCAGGCGATGGACACCACGGCCAAGCTGTCGTCCTTCGTGCTGTTCATCCTGATCGGCTCGACGGTGTTCGGTTTGGTGTTCCGCGCCGTCAATGGCGACCTATGGGTCGAGCATCTGCTCACCGGGCTGCCGGGCGGCCAGTTGGGCTTCCTGATCGTCGTCAACATCATGGTGTTCCTGCTGGCCTTCTTTCTCGATTTCTTCGAGCTGGCCTTCATCATCGTGCCGCTTCTCGCCCCGGTGGCCGAAAAGCTGGGCATCGATCTGATCTGGTTCGGCGTGTTGCTGGGGATCAACATGCAGACCTCGTTCATGCACCCGCCCTTCGGCTTCGCCCTGTTCTATCTGCGCAGCGTGGCGCCGCGCGGAACCTATCAGGACCGCGTGACCGGCAAGATGACCGAGGGCATCACCACGGGGCAGATCTATTGGGGCGCGGTGCCCTTCGTGGTCATCCAGGTCATCATGGTCTGTCTGGTCCTTCTGTTCCCCGACGTGGTCTCGACCGGAGACAAGGGGAAGGCCATCGACCTGGACAACATCCACATCGAGATGCCGAAGGCGGACTATTGATTTGTGAGGTTGCGGATCAAGTCGACCCCGCCTTCCTGGCTCGTCACCCCCGCGAAAAGCGGGGGTGGATTCCCGCTTTCGCGGGAATGACGATGAAAATTGACTTTTCCGCAGGCCGTTAAAAAAAGCCCCGCTTTCGCGGGGCTTCTTCTCGGCGTACGAAATCTATTTCTTCGCCCTGGTCGACTGCATATAGCGGTCGAACGAGAACTCGGCCACATCGA
>JADFZP010000217.1 GCA_015232485.1 Alphaproteobacteria bacterium | reverse complement strand
GGCAGACGATGAACAGATCAAGCGTGTTGTCGGCGAGCGCCATCACGTCGAAATCCGAGCGCGAGACGTGTTCCCGCAGTTCTGGATATTGCAGCCATTTGAGCCCGTTTTGCGCCGTCGAGTAGAACGAGCCGCGCTCTCGCATATCAACGCCAAGCATGAGATCGGCGGCGGCTTTGGGGAGGCCGAAGCCGACATCCGGCTCGGCTTGCATCGCCGCGAACAGCACGTCTTGCGCGTCCCGAGGCGCCAACAGCAGATCGCGGACGCGGCCAAAATTGCGCGTCGGCGCCGGCTCTTTGGCACAGACCCAGGCGACCACGCCGGAAATCAGGGTGCGCGCGCCCTCCCCGAAATGCCTGCCCCCGTCGCTGGCATTTTCGGCCGGCGGCGGCACGAGGGCGTGCAGCAAGACGGCAATGTCTTGCACCATGCCGGCGTCGGTGCGCACGAAATCCAGCGGGTTGTAATGGAGACTTTCGACCCCCTGCATTGCAAGTTCGGGATGCTGCGCGGCAAGCCTCGCGACCACGCCGAAGGGATCGAGCAATGCCACTTGGCGACCGGGCGGGAGCGCCCGGCGCCGCCGCCCGGTGATCGCGTAAGCTTCCGCCTTGGGATCAATAACGATGACAGGGCCGCCGACGCCATCGCCACCCGGAGCGAGCAGGTTTGTGACGATTTGCGAGGCGCCTTTGCCCGAGCGCGTCGGGGCGACGACCAGCGCGTGAGCCTCAAGATTGTATCGAATCAATTTCCCGCCGCCCGGCTTGTCCTGGCCGAGGATCATGCCGCCGCTCTTGCCGAGCAGCGCGATCTTCTGCGCGTCGAGCCATTCGGCCGCGCCATGAAAGCCGCTTTTCGCCCGCTTGGTGTTGAGCCCGCCTCCGAGGTTCAGAATGGCGAGCGCCCCAGGAAAGACGGCGAGAAGCGAAAGCATGCCGACAGCGAACGTGACGCTGACAGCCAGCACGCGAGCGTCCGACAAGCCAAGCAGTATGTCGTAGGCAGGGCGCCCCTCTCTCATGGCTTGGATGGCCCATTGCGCGACCAACCAAAGGTCTTTTCCCGACCACCACAGCGCCACCGCGACCCCCGCGAGGAACGGCCAGCGCGACCCGGAATTTACCATGAGGAACGCACCGCCCACGGCCATCAAGACCAGGGGCGAGGCCTTCTCCATCGCCGGGTGCCACGACGACGCCACCCCGTCGAGCAGCCAGGAATAGGCTACCGCCCAGGCGACAAAGGGGACCGCGAGCGCCACCAACCCCCAAATCAATCCGCGTTTCATTTTCGCGTCCCCTTGTCGCGAGTGCCTTAGACCATCTCGACTTCACCCGCCGAAGGCGGCGGCGGTGCCGCCGCCTTCGGCGCCTTCGGTTTGCGCCCGCGCTTGCGCGGATCGGCGACCCCGCCGTTGGCGGCCCAGGCTTGCAACTTGACCTGATCGTTTGTGCGGAGCGCCGTCGCGATTTCGCCGAACGCGCCCACCAGAATATCGTCGGCAATCGCGAGGACGCCCGCCTTTTCGGCAAGATCGCCGACCGCCTTCTTGCGATCAGCGATCAGACCCAGGCGCTTCGCTTCGAGTTTTGCCCGTTCGGCGTCTAGATCGGCGAGGGCTTTCGTGAGATCGGCCATGATGCCTCCGATTGAGAGTTGTCGAGCGGTCATTCTACCGCGTTGTATCTCTTTAGCAAAGGGCGGGTTCGCCATCGGAAGTAAGGGAATTGTGAAAGGCGCACATTCTGTCACTTGACGGTTTACCCCCGATGGGGTATCCCGTCCAGTGACGCAAAGAGGCCCTGCCGGCGGCTGTTGAGAATGGATCGCAACCACGAGCTTTCGCACCACAACAGTTTCATCGCGAGAAATTCTCGCGGTGGCGTGGTCGCGAGCGCGGCCTACGTCTCGCGGTCAGAGCGGACGGAATTCGACCCGGAAACTGGGGAAGCGTTTAAACGCTGGGACTACAGCGGCGTCAGCCATCATGCGGCTTACGCGGCACGGCGCGAAGCGTTCGGCGCACATGATGATTTGGCGTTTTCCGAAGTGCGTTTGCCGGCCGGCGCTCCCGCCTGGGCGAGCGACGGTAAACGCCTTTGGAACGGGCTTGAGGCGCAGGAAAATGCTTGGGCCGACCGCTATTACCGGCGAAGCCCCGAGCTTGCGGAGAAGCACAAAGCTGGCGCTCGCCTCGCAATGAAGGGGCACATTTCGCTTGCCAAAGACCTCGACCGGGAAGCCGCAATTGCGGCGGCGCGCGAGATCATCGACCGCAAATTCGTTTCGCGCGGGCAGGCCGTCGAGTGGGCGCTTCACTGGAAAGAGGGTCAACCACATCTTCACTACGTCGCCAGCGCGCGCGTGATGACCGCCGAGGGCTTTGGGAAACAAGCGCGGTGGACGGCGGCCAACGGCCGGGATTACGCCATCGTCCATCTTCCAAAGGCGGCGTTGGGGGAATGGGCGCGGGAGACGCGCGAGATCGCCGCCGAAGTGCAGAACCGGCTTTTGAGCGAACGCGGCACGGAACGCCGCGTCGAGTATCGCTCATTCGCCGATCGCGGCCTGAACCAACTTCCGATGGCGCACGAGGGCGTGGGCCACGAGAAAGCGGAAATCGCCGCGATCAATTCGCACCGGTGCGAGGCAAATTCCCGGCTCGCCGTGGACGATCCCAAATCCTTTGTCGCCGACCTCTTCAGCAATGCCGCAGTGATGGATGAGGCGCGGATTAAGGCGGAAATCTTTCGCCAAGTGCAGGGAAGCGAAACTGAATTCGAGGCAGCGTGGCAGGCGATCCGGCCGGCGCTCGTCTCGCTCGGAGAGGATGTTGCCGGGCGCGCGATGTACACCAGCGCCGAATATCGGCAGGCGGAAGATGACCTCGCGAAGACGGCGGGCGCGTTGGCGCAGGGCGCCGGCCGGCGCGCAACGGGTTTGGATGATGCCATTCGGCAGTATCAAGCTGAGCGTGGTTTCGAGTTGAACGGCGAGCAACGCAACGCTCTGCGGCACGCCACGGGCCAGGGAGATTTGGCGCTGATCGTCGGGCGTGCGGGAACCGGCAAGACGACGATCATGGAAGTCGCGCGGCGGACGTTCGAAGCTGACGGCCGCAAGGTCAGGGGCTTTGCGACGGCGGCGGTTGCCGCTGATAATCTTGAGCGGGAAGCTGGCATCGAGAGCACGACCATCGCGGGGTTTCTGTTCAACTATCGCCTCGCGGCCGAGGCACGGGCCACGCTCGCCGATCCAACAACCAGTCTTCACGATCGGAAATCGGCGCGCCGCACGCTCGATCGCGTGACCTCACAATTCGCGCAGGCGGGCGAGGTGCTGGTGATCGATGAAGCGGGCATGGTCGGCACCCGTGAAATGAGGGATTTTCTCGCGCACGCGCACGAGGCGGGCGCCAAGGTCGTGTTGGTGGGCGACCACGCACAACTGTCTTCTGTGAGCGCGGGGCAGGCGTTTCGGCTGCTAAGGGATACCCATGGCGCGGCGGTGCTCGCCGATATTCGACGCCAGCGAGACGGCGACCGCGCCGCCTCGATAGCGCTGACCGAAGGACGGGTTGCCGAGGCGTTGGCGCATTATCGCGACCAAGGGGCGATTCGTTTTTCTGCCACTGCCGACCAAGCGTTCGACGCAATGGCGGAAGCATATCTCGTCAATCGCGCCAAATATGGCGCTCAGCAAGTTCTAATGACGGCGGTTCGCAACGTGGACGTTGCGGAGATAAATCAGCGAGTGCGCGCGCGGTTGAAGGCCCGTGGCGAACTGGCCGACAACGCCATGATTGGAGACAAGGAACTTGCGATTGGCGAGCAGATCGTTTTTCTCAAAAACAAAAAGAAAATCGGCGTGCTCAACGGAATGCGCGTCGAGATAACGGCGATCCGGCGAGATCGCAACGGCACGGCAACCGGATTCGTCGCGCAACGCCATGATGGGGCGCAAATCGTAATTCAGAACGCTTCCGCGCTGCGGTGGACTTACTCCTACGCGATAACGGTTCATAAATCCCAAGGCCAAGGCGTCAAGTCTGCCGGCCATTTCGCGAAGGCGGAGTCGCTTTCGGCCGCGCTCGTGGCGTTCACTCGTCACACCGAGCATCTGGAAATTTTCGCCGACCGGGAGACGTATCAGGATGATCTTGCGGGCATGTCCCGCGACATGAGCCGCGAGCGCAACCAAGAACTCGTCGCCGATTACACGGTCTCGGATGCGCGGGAGCCCGCCCGTGCCCGCATCGCGCGGTACGCCGACGTTTGCCGCAGTTACGCCGCTGCCATGGCGGACGCCGCCGCGCAAGCCGATCAAACAGGCGACAGCATTTTCAAAACCGAGAAATGGGAACACGCCCGGCTTTTCCAGGGCGAGCGGCAGGCCCTCGCGCTCGACATCGCCGCCGCGTGGGAAGATCACCGCGTTTTCGCGCGGCAAGCCGGCGTGCGCCGCGTGGACGTGGACGCCGTCGCCGACCCGTCGAAGAAAGTCCTCTCGGACAACGAGGTTGCGGCGCGCGGCGAAATGCAGGCGTTTGCACCACTCGTTGAGCAGAGCCGCGACCTATGGAACGAAATCAAAGCGACGCATGCCGGCGCTCGCTCGCGCGAGCATCCGCGCTTCGCGGAATATGAAGCATTGCGGTGTGCGCGCGATGCGGCGGCAAACTCGATCGCCGCCGATCGGCGACTTTACGCCCAGTTCGCCCGCGAGGCGGGCATCACGTGGACCTCAATTCAAAAGCAAGCCGAGGCGCACACCGAGCGACTGGCGGAGGCCGTGCGCGTCGAGGCGTTGCCGGCGGCGGTGCGCTCCCTTGTCGAGAAGGTGCAGGATTACAAGGCGGCGGCTGGTGAAGTCGGCGCCGCGTGGGCCGCAACCAAGGCCGAAGGCATTGACGACAGCGAGAAGGAGCAGCGGCAGGAGGCGGCGCTGGTCGCCACCATCCGCCGCGACGAGATGGCCGCCGGGTTGGTTGCGGACCTCGCCGCCCTCGACGCCGCCGATCCCGCCGCCGCCGAGATCGCGCGCGGCGAGTTGGGCCGCGTGAAGATCGATCTAGAAAAGCTGTCGCAACAGGCCGCCGGCCATCGTGGGCGGCCGGTCATTTACCTTGCCGCCATCTATGGCGAGGCAAGGCGCGAAGTCGGCGCCGCGTGGGCGGACACCAAGGCGGAAGGCATCGACGACAGCGAGAAGGAGCAGCGGCAGGCGGCGGCCATGGCCGCCACCAACCGCCGCGACCACCTCGCCGCAGGCTTGCTTGGGGGTATTGACGCCCTCGACGCGGTTGATCCCGCCGCCGCCGAGGCCGTGCGCGCGGAGTTGGACCGCCGGAAAATGACCCGCGACAAGCTCGAAGCACAGGCCCAGGCGCACCGAGACAGGCCCGTCCGCGATTTGGTGGATGCCTACGTTCGTGCCCGCCGCGAAGCTGGCACCTTGTACCGCGAGATGACCGGGGGCGATTTCTCTGAAGAAGGCCGCGCGCGCGTCCTCAACGATAGCCGATACGCGGAATACACCGCACGCCGCGAAGCGCGCGATGCCGCCGTGTCAAAGATTGAGAATGCCCGCCGCGAGGCGGCTACCAGTAAGAGCGTCAACGCGGCGTTGCGGCAGACGAAAATCAAAGAAGCCGATTACGCCGCCGACGTGGTGGCGGCTGAATCGGGGAAGCGGCTTACCCCCGCCAAGGCGTTGGAGAAGATGGCAACAGATGCTCGGCCAGTGACCTACTCGACGGTGCCGCCGGCACCCGCCGCGCTGGCCCAGGAGAACCAGGCCGAGGCCGAGCTTCCGGCCGGTGCCGAAAATTCCGCTCAGGATCAGAATGTGAAAATTTTGGCCCGCGATGCGCTGGCGCCCGACGCAGCGCCCGACGCAGGGGAGAACCAGGTGATGCTAGATCAAGAAAGGCCGGCGGCCGAAGATCCGAAGGTGCTGGCGGCGCAAAGCCGCGGCGAGGATCTTTCCAACCTTGACCGCGAGCAGGCCGAGCGTCCGGCCGAGCGCCCGGCCGAGCCCGAGGCGG
>JADFZP010000216.1 GCA_015232485.1 Alphaproteobacteria bacterium | reverse complement strand
GCCTGAAACTGGTAGCTCCAGCCGGCCGGCATCGCAAGGATTTTCGGTTATTCCAAAGAAAAAGGGGGCCGCTGGTGCGGCCCCCTTCCCAACTTTCGTGCGACTTGGGCTTAGAAGCCCATATCGCCCATGTCACCCATTCCGCCGCCGCCCTGGGGCGCCGACTTCTTCTCGGGGCGCTCGGCGACCATCGCCTCGGTGGTGATCAGCAGACCGGCCACCGACGCGGCGTCCTGCAGGGCGGTGCGCACGACCTTGGTGGGGTAGATGATGCCGGCCTTCAGCATGTCGCAATAGGTGCCCGTCTGGGCGTCGAAGCCGTAGTTCGGATCACCCTTCTCGAGCAGCTTGCCCGAGATCACCGCGCCGTCGTGGCCGGCGTTCTCGGCGATCTGACGCGCCGGGGAAACCAGGGCGCGGCGAACGATCTCGATGCCGACCTTCTGGTCCTCGTTCGCGGTGGCGAGGCCTTCCAGCGCCTGGGTGGCGTACAGGAGGGCCGAGCCGCCGCCGGCGATCACGCCTTCCTCGACCGCGGCGCGGGTCGCATGCAGCGCGTCGTCGACGCGATCCTTGCGCTCCTTGACCTCGACCTCGGTGGCGCCACCGACGCGGATGACGGCGACGCCGCCAGCCAGCTTGGCCAGACGCTCTTGCAGCTTCTCGCGGTCGTAGTCCGAGGTGGTCTCCTCGGTCTGCGCGCGGATCTGCTTGCAGCGGGCTTCGATGTCGCCCTTGGCGCCCGAGCCGTCGACGATGGTGGTGTCTTCCTTCGTGATGGTCACCTTGCGAGCGGAGCCCAGCATTTCCAGGTTGACGTTCTCGAGCTTGATGCCGAGGTCTTCCGAGATCACCTGACCGCCGGTCAGCACGGCGATGTCTTCGAGCATCGCCTTGCGACGATCACCGAAGCCGGGCGCCTTGACGGCGGCGACCTTCAGGCCGCCACGCAGCTTGTTGACCACCAGGGTGGCCAGGGCCTCGCCTTCGATGTCTTCGGCGATGATGATCAGCGGACGGCCCGACTGCACCACGGCTTCCAACACCGGCAGCAGGGGCTGCAGGCCGGACAGCTTCTTCTCGTGGAGCAGGATGTAGGGGTTTTCCAGCTCGCAGGTCATCTTCTCGGCGTTGGTGATGAAGTACGGCGAGGTGTAGCCCCGGTCGAACTGCATGCCCTCGACGACGTCCAGCTCGGTCTCGAGGCCCTTGGCCTCCTCGACCGTGATGACGCCCTCGTTGCCGACCCGCTCCATGGCCTTGGCGATCATCTCGCCGATGTCCTTGGCGCCGTTGGCCGAGATGGTGCCGACCTGGGCGATTTCCTCGTTGGTCGAGACCTTCTTGGAACGCGACTTGACGACCGCGACGACCGCCTCGACGGCGATGTCGATGCCGCGCTTCAGGTCCATCGGGTTCATGCCGGCGGCGACGGCCTTGACGCCTTCGCGCACGATGGCCTGGGCCAGCACGGTGGCGGTGGTGGTGCCGTCACCCGCCAGATCGGCGGTCTTCGAGGCCACTTCGCGCACCATCTGGGCGCCCATGTTCTCGAACTTGTCGGCCAGCTCGATCTCCTTGGCGACGGTGACGCCGTCCTTGGTGATCCGGGGCGCGCCGAACGACTTCTCGAGGACGACGTTACGACCCTTGGGGCCCAACGTCACCTTGACGGCGTCGGCGAGGATGTCGACGCCACGCAGCATGCGCTGACGAGCGTCGGAGCCGAATTTGACTTCCTTGGCAGCCATATTTCTCGATCCTTCCGATTAACCGATGACGCCCATGACGTCGGATTCCTTCATGATCAGGACTTCGGAGCCCTCGATCGTGACTTCCGTGCCCGACCACTTGCCGAACAGGATCCGATCACCCACCTTGACGTCGAGCGGAGTGACTTTGCCGTCCTCGCCGCGAGCGCCCGGACCGACGGCGAGAATCTCGCCCTGCTGGGGCTTCTCCTTGGCGGTGTCGGGGATGATGATCCCGCCAGCGGTCTTTTCTTCGCCTTCAAGGCGCTTGACCACGACCCGGTCGTGGAGCGGTCTGAACTTCATTCACAGTCTCCTTCGTAAACGAACGAATCGATCGTTCTCAATCCGATACCCTGGCCTGGCGCGATTGTTAGCACTCAGGCGGGATGAGTGCCAATCATCTATTGGGACATCGGCGATTTGTCAAGGTTCATGGCGAATCGGGAGTGCCGTTCAGCGCGCGGCGGTTTCGTCGTCCAGCGCCGCCTCGATGTCGGGATCGAGCGCGCGGCCATTGCGGAAACGGCGGAACAGGTGGACGCCCAGCAGCGCCGAGACCACGAACAGGGCGGCGCTGACCGCCGTGGCGGCCTGCGGATTCAATTCGATGCCGGCCCCCAGCAGGGCGAAGATCAGGGTCTGCGGCACATAGCCGGCCGCCGAGCCGGCGAAGAACGGCAAGGGCCGCACGCTGGTCACGCCGGCCACCAGATTGGTGACGACGTTCGACCCGATCGGCAGGAAGCGGATCAACAGGGTCATGGTGAAGGGATTGCCGGCCAGGAAGCCGTCGATGCGCCGGATGCGCGAGGCGAAGCGCGCCTCGACCAGCCCGCGGCCGAGCAGCCGGGCATAGCCGAACGCCACCACGCAGCCCAGCGTCGAGGCCAGCAAGGCCAGCCCGGTCCCCAGCCACAGCCCGAAGGCGTAGCCGGCCAGGAAGCTGACCATCTGGCGCGGCACGCCGATCGCCGCCGCCAGTGTGGCGATCGCCATGAACAGCACCTCGCCGGTCAGGCCCTTGCCGCGCACCTCGTTGTCGATCCAGGCTTTGTCCAGCATGGCGCCCAGCCCGCTTTCCGTCACCGCGTAACCCACGGCGGCGAAGCTGGCGATCAGCACCAGTCCCTTCAGCAGCAGCCGCGGCTTCATCCCGGCGGCGACTCCTCGACCTCGGGACGGTTGGCGCGCCGTTGCAGCCACATCACGCCGAACAGGTCGACGATGCCCACCCACAGGCGGTTCCACACGCCGTATTTGGACACACCCCGTTCGCGTTGGCGGTGATTGACCGCCACCGAGACCACCCGCCCGCCCTGGCGCAGCATCAAGGCCGGCAGGAAGCGGTGCATGTGGTCGAAGCGCGGCATGTCCAGGAAGGCCTGCTTTGAAAACAGCTTGAGCCCGCAGCCCGAATCGGGCGTGTCGTCGCCCAGCAGGCCGGCGCGCACCCCGTTGGCGACCCGCGACGACAGCCGGCGCAGGCCGGTGTCTTGGCGCTTGCGCCGATGGCCGGCGATCATCAGCCGATCGCGCTCGGCTTCGGGGGATTCGCGCATCATGGCGAGCAGGGCGGGGATGTCGGCCGGATCGTTCTGGCCGTCGCCGTCCAGCGTGGCGATCAAGGGCGCGCGGGCATGGCGCACGCCGGTCGCCACCGCCTGGCTTTGGCCGCAGCTTTTGCGGTGGCGCAGGACGCGCAGGCGCGGAAAGGCGCGCCCCGCCTCGATCAGGCGGGAAGGCGTCTGGTCGTCGCTGCCATCGTCGACATAGATCACCTCGAAGGCGGCGACGCCGTCCAGGGCTTGGTGGATCTCGCCGATCAGGGGCAGGATGTTGTCGGCCTCGTTCTTGACGGGCACCACCACCGCTATTTCGGGGGCGCTTTCGGGTACTGCTTCGGTCATGTCGGGCTGTCACGATTCGGGTCGCCTCTCTTACACCCCATGTCCGGGTTGGGGAATGGCTTTCTGCGGCCCCGGCCCTTCAACCCCTTGGGCGGCCGTGCTATATGGTCGGCCTTGATTGATCCGGATGGGATGCTTGGCCAAGACGAGGGTACCGCTCGACCAGTCCACATGGCTGCTGATCCGTCGCCTGCTGCGCGAGGGCGTGCGCCCCCACGCCGGGCGCATCGGCATGGCGCTGGCCTGCATGGCGGTGGTCGCCGCCGCCACCGCCGCCTCGGCCTGGCTGATGGACCCGGTGGTCAACAAGGTGTTCGTCGAGCGCGACATGGCCCTGCTGTGGCCGGTGGGCGGCGCCGTGCTGCTGACCTTCCTGGTCAAGGGCCTGGCCAGCTATGGGCAGGCGGCGCTGCTGGCCCAGGTCGGCCAGCGCATCATCGCCGGCATGCAGTGCCGGCTGTTCGAGCATCTGCTGGGCCTCGACCTCGCCTTTTTCCACGGCACCGCGACGGGCGGGCTGGTCAGCCGGCTGACCGTCGACGTCAACATGATGCGCGGCGCCGTCTCGAACGCGCTGACCAGCTTCGGCAAGGACACCCTGTCGGTGATCTTCCTGGTCGCCCTGATGTTTTATCAAGACTGGATGCTGGCGGCGGTCTCGTTCATCGCCTTCCCGATCGCCATCCTGCCGATCGTGCGGCTGGGGCGGCGGATGCGCCGCGCGTCGACCGACACCCAAGAGGAGATCGCCCGCTTCACCACCATCTTGGAGCAAAGCTTCCAGGGCATGCGGGTCATCAAGTCCTACGCCATGGAGGCCCGCGAGTCGGGCAAGGTGCGCGCGGTCGTCGAGGCGATCTATTCCCACGTCTATCGCGCCGCCCGCACCCGCGCCGCCGCCAGCCCGATCATGGAGACGCTGGGCGGCGCCGCCGTCGCCATCGTGATCGTCTATGGCGGCTCGCGGGTCATCGAGGGCGCCACCACGGCGGGCGCCTTCTTCTCGTTCGTCACGGCGCTGTTGATGGCCTATCAGCCGATGAAGTCGCTGGCCAATCTGAACGCCAGCCTGCAAGAGGGGCTGGCCGCCGCCCAGCGCGTCTTCGCCCTGCTGGACGAGCGCGCCGCCATCGCCGAGCGCGCCGACGCCCAGCCGCTGGTGGTGACCGGCGGACGGGTGCGCTTCGAGAGCGTCTATTTCACTTATGACGGCGAGAAGACGGCGCTGGACGGCGTCGACCTCGACGTGCCGGCCGGGCGCCGGGTGGCGCTGGTCGGACCCTCGGGCGCCGGCAAGTCGACCATCCTGAATCTGATCCCGCGCTTCTACGACGTCACCGACGGGCGGATCACCATCGACGGCCAGGATCTGCGCGCGGTCACCCTGGCCAGCCTGCGCGGCGCCATGGCCCTGGTCAGCCAGGAGATCACCCTGTTCGACGACACGGTGCGCGCCAACATCGCCTTCGGCCGACCGGGCGCCAGCGACGCCGAGATCGAGGCCGCCGCCCGCTCGGCCGCCGCGCTGGAGTTCATCCAGGCGCTGCCCCAGGGCTGGGACACCATGGTCGGCGAGCAGGGCGTGCGCCTGTCGGGGGGCCAGCGCCAGCGTCTGGCCATCGCGCGGGCCATGCTGAAGGACGCGCCGATCCTGCTGCTCGACGAGGCGACCTCGGCGCTCGACACCGATTCCGAACGCCAGGTGCAGGAGGCTTTGGAGCGCCTGATGCGCGGCCGCACCACCATCGTGGTCGCCCATCGCCTGTCGACGGTGGTCGACGCCGATTTGATCCACGTCATCGATCGCGGCCAGGTGATCGAATCGGGCGACCATGTCGGCCTGATGGCGCATGGCGGCGCCTATGCCCGCCTGCACGCCCTCGAACCGCGCCGCGCGAGGGCCTGAATGCGGCTGGTCAAACGCATCGGCCGCAACGAGGCGATTCGCGGGGCGCTGTGCCGAATCGTGGCCGGCTATGTCTGGTTGATGCTGCGCAGCGCCCGCTTCCAGCACGAAGGCGGCGACGCGGCGCGGGCGCTGTGGCGCGACGGCAAGCCCTTCGTGATCGCCTTCTGGCATGGCCGGCTGCTGGGCATGATCGGCATTTGGCCGGACGGCAAGCCGGTCAGCATGCTGGTGTCCGAGCATCGCGACGGCCAGTTGATCGCCCGCACCATCGCCCATCTGGGAGTCGGCTCGGTGGCCGGCAGCACGACGCGCGGCGGCACGGCCGGGCTGCGCGGGTTGCTGAAATTGTTGAAGCTCGGCACGTGCGTCGGCATCACGCCGGACGGTCCGCGCGGTCCGCGCATGCGCGCCGCCGAGGGCGCGATCGGGGTGGCGCGGCTGGCCGGGGTGCCGGTCATTCCCGCCAGCTTCTCGGCGTCCCAT
>JADFZP010000215.1 GCA_015232485.1 Alphaproteobacteria bacterium | reverse complement strand
CATCCGCTCGGCGTTCTCGCGTCCGCTTTCGGCGGCCTGGCCGGCCTGACGGCTGGCCTCCCGCGCGTTCTCCGCGGCTTGCTGCCCGGCCTGACGGGTGCTTTCCGCGCCCTCCTGGTCCTTGTGATGTTCGTCACGCTTCGCCATTTTCTATCCTTCCTCGTGGCTCCGGGCGCGCCGAACCAGTGGTTGGCACGCCTCGACAGGAACAGGTGAGGTTGGAAGTGGTTCAGCGGCGTGTTCGGATTCGACGCTTATTGCTTTCCGCATAGCCCGACGCGCGAATCGAAATGAGTCGCGAATCAAAATGGGCGCCGCGGCGGTCGCTCGGCGCCCATTCGTAAAATCAATGCCCGAAGGGCGTCACTCTTCGACGATGCTTCCGCCGGCCGAAAGCACCAGGATCACCGTCGTCCACAGCACGGTCAGCGCCAGCGCGACGTACAGAAGGACGATCATGGCGATCTTGATGCCGGCCACGCCCAGGATGAACGCACCCAGATAGACGACCAGGCCAATCAGGGCGATGCCCAGGGAGCCGAGAGCCTTCGCAGCAGCAGACATGGTGTTCTCCGATGATTGGGATCGATAACCCGCAAGACGACTGATACTCGATCGTTGCGTTCTTGTCCACACCGGCCGCACCGAATAGGGTGGATTGAAATCGGCCGACGGGGCGAAGAAATCCCGATGGGCAAACCGCGCTGGGGAGAAGCCGATTGAGAACGGGGCCGCGGATTTATAACCTTTTCCCGCCGCTGGTCGGGCCGGTGGCGCGATGGCGCGAGCATCTGCCGCGCATCGCGGCGATGGGCTTCGATTGGGTGTATCTGAACCCGTTCCATTATCCGGGCTTCTCGGGAAGCCTTTACGCGGTCAAGGATTTCGACCGGCTGAACCCGCTGTTCGAGGATCGGCCCGGCCAGGACCCCGCCCAGGCGCTGAAGGGTTTTCTGACCGCGGCGGCGGGCCGGGGGATCAGGGTGATGATGGATCTGGTGGTCAATCACACCGCCAAGGACGCCCTGCTGGTCGAGCGCCATCCCGAATGGTATCTGCGCGACGCGGCGGGCGAGATCCGCTCGCCGGGCGCCCAAGACCCCGAGGACCCGGACAAATTCACCGAATGGGGCGATCTGGCCGAGATCGACTGGGCCAACCAGGCCAACCACCCCGCGCTGATCGAGACCTTCGGCGGAATCGCCCGCCACCACGCCGAGATGGGCTTCGACGGCTTCCGCTGCGACGCCGCCTACAAGGTGCCGGCCGCCGTGTGGGCGGGCATCATCGGCATGGTGCGCCAGCGGCGCCCCGACGCGCTGTTCGCCGCCGAGACGCTGGGCTGCCGTCCCGAGGACGTGGTCGCCCTGCGCGACGCCGGCTTCGACTATCTGTTCAACAGCGTCAAATGGTGGGACTTCCGCGGCGACTGGCTGTTCGAGCAGTACGACATCTATCGCCGCATCGCGCCGTCGATCGGCTTTCCCGAAAGCCACGACACCGAGCGCCTGGCCGCCGAGGTGACCGGCGACCTTGCCGCCCATTACCGCCTGCGGGCCGCCCTGTCCGCCTTCTTCTCGGCCGGCTGGATGATCCCGATGGGCTTCGAATACGGCTTCGCGCGCCGGCTGGACGTGGTCGAGACGCGGCCCGAGCACTGGGAGGAGCCGCACTTCGACCTGGGCGACTTCCTGCGCGACTTGAATCAGGCCAAGGCGGACACCCCGGCCCTCAACGAGGAGGGGCCGCAGGAACGCCTTACCGGCCGCGGCGATCCGGTGGTGGTGCTGCTGCGGCGCCGGACGAACGGCGCGCCGGGGGCGGTGCTGGCGATCAACACCGACGCCGGCGGCTCGCGCCGGGTCGATCTGGCCGCCCTGCTCCACCGCGCGGCGCTTGGCCTCGAGGGGCTGGAGGACATCGGCCCCGGCCATTCCGGGCAGGTGCCGGCGCGGCTGATGCTCGACCCGCTCGAGGCGCGGCTGTTCCGCTTCCCGGCCGGCGCGGCCCCCGACCTGGCGTTGCCGCCCACCGTCACCCGCGACATCGCCATCGAGGATGTGCGGCCCCAGATCGATTGCGGCCGCCATCCGGTCAAGCGCGAGGTCGGCGACCACGTCCTGGTGTCGGCCGACATCTTCCGCGAGGGCCACGACCGCGTCGCCGCCGCCCTGCTGTGGCGCGAGAAATCCGCCCAGACGTGGCGCGAGGCCCGCATGCGACCGGGCGACAACGACCGATGGAGCGCCTCGTTCCCGCTGGGCCGCAACACCCGCTACGTCTTCACCATCGAGGCTTGGCCCGATTCCTACGAGACGTGGTGGCACGAGATGAACAAGAAGCGCGAGGCGCGCCAAAACGTCTCGGTGGAAATCCTGGAGGGCCGCGCCCTGGTCGCCGCCGCCCGCGACCGCGCCGATGGTCAGGACCGCGAACGCCTGGAACGCGCGCTGGCCGAATTCGAGACGGCCGGCGGCGACGCCGACCGCGCCGATCTGCTGCAAAGCTCGATGGTGCGCCAGATCGTCGGACGCCATCCCGATCGCGGCCGCTCGGTGCGCTTCGACCGCGTGCTCGAGGTGATCGCCGATCGCCCGCTGGCCCGCTTCGCCGCGTGGTACGAAATGTTCCACCGCTCGCAAGGCACCGTGCCGGGGCGCGGCGCCACCCTGCGCGAGGCCGAGCGGCGCCTGCCCGAGATCGCCGCGATGGGCTTCGACGTTTTGTATCTGCTGCCCGTCCATCCGATCGGCCGCCTTAACCGCAAGGGGCCGAACAACACCCTGAACGCCGGCCCCGACGATCCCGGCAGCCCCTACGCGATCGGGGCGAAGGAGGGTGGTCACGACGCGCTGCATCCCGATCTTGGCACGATGGACGACTTCCGCCACTTCGTCGCCGCCTGCCGCGATCTGGGCATGGCGGTGGCGCTGGACTTCGCCATCCAATGCGCCCCCGACCACCCTTGGGTCGCCCAACATCCCGAGTGGTTCCAGTTCCGCCCCGACGGCAGCATCAAACACGCCGAGAACCCGCCCAAGAAGTATCAGGACATCGTCAATGTCGATTTCCACGGCCGCGCCGCCGCCGCGATGTGGCGGGCCTGGGCCGAGGTGGTGCTGTTCTGGGTGGGCCAGGGCGTGACGATCTTCCGGGTCGACAATCCCCACACCAAGCCGGTGCCGTTCTGGGAATGGCTGATCGCCACCGTGCAGGAGCGCCACCCCGAGGTGATCTTCCTGTCCGAGGCGTTCACCCGGCCGAAGATGATGCGGCTTTTGGCCAAGGCCGGCTTCACCCAGTCCTACACCTACTTCACGTGGCGCAACTTCAAGGAGGAGATCACCGCCTACATGGAGGAACTGGCCCATGGCGAGAGCCGCGAGTATTTCCGGCCCAACTTCTTCCCCACCACGCCCGACATCCTGCCCCCCTATCTGCAAACCGGAGGGCGGCCGGCCTTCCGCATCCGGCTGGTGCTGGCCGCCACGATGTCTTCGGTCTACGGCATCTACAATGGCTACGAGCTGTGCGAGAACCGCGCCTTGCCGGGCAAGGAGGAATACCTCGATTCCGAGAAGTACCAGCACAAGGTCTGGGACTGGGACCGGCCCGGCAACATCAAGGACGAGATCGCCGCGATCAACCGCATCCGCCGCGAAAACCCCGCCTTGCACGAATTCGAAAACATCCGTTTTCACGAGGCCTCGGATTCCAACGTGCTATTCTACGGCAAGACCACCCTGGACCGCTCGAACATGGTCTTCATCGCCGTCAACCTGGACCCCTTCGACACCCACGAGGCCGTGCTGCGCTTCCCGCTCGAAATGATGGGCGTGCCGGCCGGCGACACCTTCGAGGTCGAGGAGCTGCTGACCGGCGCCCGCCACCTGTGGCGCGGCGAAGCCCATCGCGTGCGCCTGGACCCCCGCGTCAACCCGTCCGCCATCTATCGCGTCACGGTGTGGTCCTCGGTCGATTACCGCAGCCCCTGCTTTTGATGCGAACCATGGAAAACGACCCGCTGTGGTTCAAGGACGCCGTCATCTACCAGTTGCACGTCAAGTCGTTCTTCGACGCCGACGACGACGGCATCGGCGACTTCTCCGGCCTGACCCGCAAGCTGGACTATGTGCGGCAACTGGGCGTCGATACCCTGTGGCTGCTGCCCTTCTATCCCTCGCCGTTGCGGGATGACGGCTACGACATCTCGGATTACCGCAACGTCAATCCGGCCTACGGCACCATGCGCGACTTCCGCGCCCTGGTGCGCGAGGCCCATGCGCGCGACATCCGCATCGTCATCGAACTGGTGATCAACCACACCTCGGACCAGCATCCGTGGTTCCAGCGCGCAAGGCGGGCGCGGCCCGGCTCACGAGCCCGCGACTTCTACGTCTGGAGCGACGACGACCGCAAATATTCCGGCACCCGCATCATCTTCACCGACACCGAGCGCTCGAACTGGGCGTGGGACGAGGTGGCCGGGGCCTATTACTGGCACCGCTTCTTCTCGCACCAGCCCGACCTCAACTTCGACAATCCGCGGGTGGTGCGCGAGGTGATCGCCAGCATGCGCCACTGGCTGGACATGGGCGTCGACGGCCTGCGCCTCGACGCGGTGCCCTATCTGTGCGAGCGGGAAGGCACCAACAACGAGAACCTGCCCGAGACCCACGCCGTGCTGAAGCGCCTTCGCCAGGCGCTGGACGAAAGCCATCCCGGCCGCCTGTTCCTGGCCGAGGCCAATCAATGGCCCGAGGACGTTCTGCCCTATTTCGCCGATGGCGACGAATGCCACATGGCCTTCCACTTCCCGCTGATGCCGCGCATGTACATGGCGATGGCGCGCGAGGACCGGCATCCGATCACCGACATCATGCGCCAGACGCCCGAGATCCCCGCCAATTGCCAATGGGCGATCTTCTTGCGCAACCACGACGAACTGACGCTCGAGATGGTCACTGACCGCGAGCGCGACTATCTGTGGGAGACCTACGCGGCCGATCCGCGGGCCCGCGTCAATGTGGGCATCCGCCGCCGTCTGGCGCCCTTGATGCAGAACGACCGCCGCAAGATCGAGTTGTTGAACAGCCTGCTTTTGTCGATGCCGGGAACGCCGATCATCTACTACGGCGACGAGTTGGGGATGGGCGACAACATCTTCCTGGGCGACCGCAACGGCGTGCGCACGCCGATGCAATGGTCCGAGGACCGCAATGGCGGCTTCTCGCGCGCCGACCCGGCCCGGCTGTTCCTGCCGCCGATCATGGACCCGGTCTATGGCTACCGCGCCATCAACGTCGAGGCGCAGCTACGCAGCACGGGCTCGCTGCTCAACTGGACCCGCCGGCTGATCGCCGTGCGGCGTGGCCGCAAGACCTTCGGGCGCGGCGGGTTGCGCTTCCTTTATCCCAAGAACCGCAAGATTCTGGCCTATCTGCGGGAGTGGGAGGGCGACGTGGTGTTGTGCGTCGCCAATCTGGCCGCCTCGGCGCAGGGCGCCGAGCTGGATCTGAGCGAGTTCGAGAACCGGGTGCCGATCGAGTTGCTGGGCTCGTCGCCGTTCCCGCCGATCGGCGCGTTGCCCTATTTCCTGACCCTGCCGGCCTATGGCTTCTATTGGTTCACCCTGGCCACCGAAACCGCCGCGCCCGGCTGGCACGAGCCCTGGGCGCATGGCCTGCCCGAATTGGTCACGCTGGTGACGCGGGGCGGCTGGCCCGGCGTGTTCACCGGCGCGGCGCGGCGCGGCCTGGAGAAGGACATCCTGCCGGCCTGGTTGCCCAACCAGCGCTGGTTCGCCGAGAAGGACGCCAGCATCCAATCGATCGAGGTGCTGCGCCAAGCCGAGTTGCGCACCGATGAGCGAAGCTGGATGTTGACCCTGCTGTCGCTACGCCGCGGCGACGGGGTCTTGCGCAACTACATGCTGCCGCTGGCCATGACCTTCGAGGCCGAGGGCGAGGCGGTGCTGGCCGCCAACCAGCCCGCTGCGCTGGGCCGGCTGCGCGACGGGCCGCGGCTGGGCCTGCTGTACGAGGCGCTGGCCGACGAGGAT
>JADFZP010000214.1:1540-6104 GCA_015232485.1 Alphaproteobacteria bacterium | reverse complement strand
ATGGCGGAGGGAGAGGGATTCGAACCCTCGGTGCAGGTTGACCCTGCACGACGGTTTAGCAAACCGCTGGTTTCAGCCACTCACCCATCCCTCCGCGGGACGTCGCGGCCCGCTTGAGGCCGCCGTGCTGAGGAGGTGTTTCTACAGAATGGCCCCGCTCTCGTCAATGGCCGTTTCAGCCGGGAACCGCCATTCCGCGCTGGACGGCGGGGCGGGCCGAGATGGCTTGGAACCAGCGGGCCACGTTGGGCAGTTCGGCGAGGTCGATGGCCTGCCAGTCGTGGCGCGCCACCCAGGGGTAGATGGCGATGTCGGCGATGCCGTAGTCCTCGCCGGCCACATGGGCGACCTCGGCCAGGCGGCGGTCGAGTACGTCGTACAGGCGTCTCGTCTCCTTGCCGTAGCGCTCGATGGCGTAGGGGATCGGCTCGGGCGCGTAGCGGCGGAAATGGTGGTTTTGGCCGAACATCGGCCCCACCCCGCCCATCTGCCACATCAGCCATTGCAGCGCCTCCCAGCGCTGGCGCGAGCCGGCGGGGGGCAGCAATTGGCCGGTCTTCTCGGCGAGATAGATCAAGATGGCGCCCGATTCGAACAGGGCGATGGGCCGGCCGTCGGGGCCGTCGGGATCGACGATCGCGGGGATCTTGCCGTTGGGGTTGATCGCCAAATAGTCGGGCGCGAACTGCTCGCCCTTGGTGATGTCGACCACATGCGCCCGATAGGGCAGGCCGACCTCCTCGAGCATCACCGAGACCTTCTTGCCGTTCGGCGTTCCGAAGGTGTGCAGTTCGATCATCGCGGCCCTCCGCTGCGTTCTACCCCAGGCGGCTTTTCAGAATGTCGTTGACCAGGGCCGGGTTGGCCTTGCCCTGGGTGGCCTTCATCACCTGACCGACGAAGAACCCGAACAGCTTGTCCTTGCCCGATTTGTATTCGGCGACCTTGTCGGGGTTCTTTTCCAGCACCGCGGCGATCGCCGCGTCGATGGCGCCGGTGTCGGTGACCTGGCGCAGGCCCTTCTCCTCGACCAACACGGCCGGCGGCTTGCCGGTCTCGATCATCAGTTCGAACAGTTCCTTGGCGATGCGGCCCGAGATGGTGTTGTCCGAGATCAAATCGATCAGCCCGCCCAGATCGGCGGCCGAGACCGGCGGATTGTCGATGCCGCGGCCCATGCGGTTCATCGCCGCGAAGAAGTCGCCGGTCACCCAGTTGGCGGCCAGCTTGGCGTCGCGGCCGGTGGCCACCGTCTCGAAGAAATCGGCGGTGGCGCGCTCGGCGACCAGCACCCCGGCGTCGTAGGGCGTAAGGCCCCAGTCGCGCACGAAGCGTTCCTTCTTGTCGTCGGGCAGTTCGGGCAGGCTGGCCTTGATCGCCTCGACCCAGGCCGGGTCGAGCACCAGCGGCAGCAGATCGGGATCGGGGAAATAGCGGTAGTCGTGGGCGTGCTCCTTCGAGCGCATCGAGCGGGTCTCGCCCTTGCCCGAGTCGAACAGGCGGGTCTCCTGCACGACGCTGCCGCCGGTCTCGTAGACTTCGATCTGGCGGCGCGCCTCGTATTCGATGGCCTGCATGACGAAGCGCATCGAATTGACGTTCTTGACCTCGGCGCGGGTGCGCAACTCGGCCTCGCCCACCGGGCGCACCGAGACGTTGACGTCGCAACGCATGGAGCCTTCCTCCATGTTGCCGTCGCACGAGCCGAGATAACGCAGGATCGAGCGCAGCTTGCGCAGATAGGCGCCGGCCTCTTCGGGGGTGCGCAGATCGGGCTTGGAGACGATCTCCATCAGCGCCACGCCGGCCCGGTTCAGGTCGATGAACGACTTGGTGGCGTGCTGGTCGTGCAGCGACTTGCCGGCGTCCTGCTCGAGATGCAGCCGCTCGATGCCCACCGTGCGGCTGGAGCCGTCGGGCATGTCGAGCACGATCTCGCCATTGCCGACGATCGGCTGCTCGTACTGGCTGATCTGATAGCCGTTGGGAAGATCGGCGTAGAAGTAGTTCTTGCGGGCGAACACCGAGCGTTCGTTGATCGCCGCCTTGAGGCCCAGCCCGGTGCGCACCGCCTGCTCGACGCAGACCTCGTTGATCACCGGCAGCATGCCGGGAAAGCCCGCGTCGACGAACGACACCTGGGTGTTGGGCTCGGCGCCGAATTCGGTCGCGGCGCCCGAGAACAGCTTGGCCTTCGAGATCACCTGGGCATGCACTTCAAGCCCGATGACGATTTCCCAGTCGCCGGTCTCGCCTTCGATCACATAGGCCATGTCAAGCCTCCACCCGAGCCGGCCGCGCGGTGAAGCCCGCCGCGCTCTCCATCACGCCCGCCACGTTCAACACCGTCTCCTCGTCGAAGGGGCGCCCGATCAGTTGCAGCCCGAGCGGCAGGCCATCGGCCGACAACCCGGCCGGCAACGACAGGCCCGGCAGCCCGGCCAAACTGGTCGGGATGGTGAACACGTCGTTGAGATACATGGTGATCGGATTGTCGGTCTTCTCGCCCAGCCCGAAGGCGGCCGAGGGCGCGGTCGGCGTCAAGATCACGTCGACCTTCTCGAAGGCCTCGCGGAAGTCGCGGGCGATCAGGCTGCGCAGCTTCTGCGCCTTGGCGTAATAGGCGTCGTAATAGCCGGCCGACAGCACGTAGGTGCCGATCAGGATGCGTCGCCGCACCTCCTTGCCGAAGCCCTCGCCGCGCGTCTTGCGGTAAAGCTCGTCCAGCGTCTTGCCCTCGACCCGCAGGCCGAAGCGCACGCCGTCATAACGGGCGAGGTTCGACGACGCCTCGGCCGGGGCGACGATGTAATAGGTGGCCAGCGCGTGCCGGGTGTGCGGCAAGGTGATCTCGACCGGCACGGCGCCGGCCTGGCGCAGCCAGTCGATGCCCTGGTCCCACAGCGCGGCGATCTCGGGGGCGAGGCCCTCGGGCCGGTATTCGCGCGGCACGCCGATGCGCAAACCGCGTACCTCGCCGGTCAGCGCCTTGGTGAAATCGGGCACCGCGATCGGCGCCGAGGTCGAGTCCTTGGGGTCGTGCCCGGCCATCGCGCCCAGCATGATGGCGGCGTCGCGCACGGTGCGGGTCATCGGCCCGGCCTGATCGAGCGACGAGGCGAAGGCGACGACGCCCCAGCGCGAGCAGCGGCCATAGGTCGGCTTGATGCCGACGATGCCGCAGAACGACGCCGGCTGGCGGATCGAGCCGCCGGTGTCGGTTCCCGTGGCGGCCATGGCGAGGCGCGCCGCCACCGCCGCCGCCGATCCACCCGACGATCCACCCGGCACCAGATCGACGCCCGGATCGGACCGCCGCCGCCAGGGGCTGACCACCGGGCCGTGATGGCTGGTGATGTTGGCCGAGCCCATCGCGAACTCGTCCAGATTGGTCTTGCCCAGCATCACCGCGCCGGCCTTGATCAGATTGGCGCTGACCGTCGATTCGTAAGGCGGCGTGAAGCCGTCCAGGATGTGCGAGGCGGCGGTGGTGCGCACGCCCTCGGTGCAGAACAGATCCTTCATGCCGATGGGGATGCCCTCCATCGAACCGATCTGGCCCCCGCGGCGGCGCGAATCCGAGGCGCGGGCGCGTTCCAGCGCCAGATCCGGCGTCTCGGTGATGAAGGCGTTGAGGCCCCTCGCCGCCTCCATGGCCCGCAGATGGGCCTCGGTCAGCTCGACGGCGGTGAACTCGCCCTTGGCCAGGCCGTCCAGCGCCCCGGCGATCGTCAGGTCGGTGAGCGCGGTCGTCATTCCACCACCTTGGGCACCAGGAAGAAGCCTTCATCGGCCTCGGGGGCATTGGCCAGGATCTTGTCGGGATACCCGCCATCGGTCACCGCGTCGGCGCGGCGCGGCAGCACCATGGCGGCGACGCTGGTCATCGGCTCGACGCCATCGGTGTCGACCTCGGCCAGTTGCTCGACGAAGTCGAGGATGCCGGACAGCTCGCTGGCCAGATGGTCCAGCTCGTCCTCGGGCACTTCGATGCGCGCCAGATGCGCGATGGCCGTGACGGTGGTCTTGTCGAGCGACATGAGGTAAAGCTCTCTCGCAGAAAAACCCTTGGAAAGCGCGGAAGGTAGCACCCGCCATGGCGATCCGCAACCCCGCCGACCTCGCCCGCGAGCTGCCCCCCAACCGGCGGCTTCTCGGTCTCGACGTCGGCACGAAGACCATCGGGCTGGCGCTGTCGGACCTGACGCGCACCATCGCCACGCCGATGGAGACCATCCGCCGCACCAAGTTCGGCAAGGACGCCGACCTCTTGCTCGCCATCATCGACAAGCACGAGATCGCCGGACTGGTGATCGGGCTGCCGGTCAGCATGGACGGCACCGAAGGCCCGCGCGCCCAATCGACCCGGCAGTTCGCCGAAAACGTGCTCGGCCGGCGCGACCTGCCGATCGCCTTCTGGGACGAGCGGCTGTCGACCGCCGCCGTCACCCGCACCCTGCTGGAGGCCGACGCCTCGCGCAAACGCCGCGCCGAGGTGGTCGACAAGATGGCCGCCGCCTACATCCTGCAAGGGGCGCTCGACGTCATGAAGCGCGCCTGAGGG
>JADFZP010000214.1:0-1440 GCA_015232485.1 Alphaproteobacteria bacterium | reverse complement strand
CGATGAAGCGATTGTTGTCGGCGGCGCTCGCCGCCGGCCTGCTCGCCGCCGCGCCCGCATCGGCGCAACAGGCGGGTGGCCAGCCAAGCCAAACCCAGGCGAGCCAGCATGAGGAGATCGTGCGGATCGTGCAGCGAGCGCTGCGGCGCCATGGACTTTATCAGGGCGAAGTCGACGGGATCGTCGGCGACCTGACCCGCCAGGCGCTGCAAAACTTCCAGTCGAACATGGGCCTGCGCACCACCGGCGAGATCAACTTGGCGACCCTCGACTCGCTGGGCATCCCCGTACAGGTGGACGTCGCCCAGCTTCCCGCGCAACTGACCGGCGGTGGACCGCCGATCGGCCAGGTGACGATGCTGCAAGGCCAGGTGCTGGCCGGCAACACCATCGGCTCGCGGGTCTATGACCGCTCGGGCGATCCGGTCGGCATCGTCGACGAGGTGGTGTTCGATCAGCAGGGCGGCGGCGCCAACGCGGTGATCGGGGTGATTCCCGCGCTGCAACGCCAGGGCATCGGCAAGCAGCGGATCGTGGTGCCGCTGGATCGCCTGGCGCTGGCGCGGCCCTCGGGGCGGCTGGTGCTCGACATGGAGACCCAGGAGTTGGCCGCCGCGCCCGAATGGCTGGGACCGGAATTGGCGGAAACGCCGGTCGAGGGCAAACGTTGAACCGTTCGACCTAGACCCCCGTCGGATCGTTTCCGACGGGGGCTTCGTATTAGGGTGGCATCGGAGGTGTCGCATGCGAGCCTTGGCGCTCCTGGCCGTACTTTTGGTGGCCGCCCCGGCGGCGGCGCTCGACCCGCGCGAGCAGACCGAGCGCGAAATGGCCCGCGAGCTGCAATCCTGGCAGCAGCGGATCGCCCGCCTCGAATTGCGGGCGATGGGCTCGGACGATCCGGCCAACGTGAGCGAGGTGCAGGATCTGCGCGACGAATGGCGCCGCCTCAAAGCCGAGTGGGTTCAACTGAAGCGCAGCCGCACGCCCGACTGGGAGCGCGAGGCCGCCGACTACCGCTTGGCGCTAGACCGATTGCGCGATCGCTGGCGCGAAACGGCGCAGGCGCAATAGCCCGGTCCACCCCGCTTGGAGAGCTTGGCCCACTCTTGCGGTGATTCGGATGAACTCCCGCCCTCCCCGCCCTGTTGTCCGGGCGTTCCATTCGGGAGGCAGCAGCATGATCAGATTCGGATTGGCCGCCATCGCCGCGCTGACGATGGCCGGCTGTGCCGGCGACGAACCACCGCCGGCGGCGCTCGCCCAGGCGGAAACCGCCATCGAGATGGCCCGGCAGGCCGACGCGGCGACCCTGGCGCCGCTGCCCTTGCGGGTGGCCGAGGACCGGCTGGCCGCCGCCCTCGCCGCCTTCGAGGACGACGAGGACGAGACCGCCGCGATGCTGGCCGAGCAGGCGCGCGCCAACGCCCAACTCGCCCA
>JADFZP010000213.1 GCA_015232485.1 Alphaproteobacteria bacterium | reverse complement strand
GCCTCACGCCGGAACCGCGACTCCTTCCCCGACCGGGAAGACGTTGTAATGCAACGCCACGTCGCAAACGATCTCCAGATAAGTCTCGATCATGCCGCCGACATAGAACGCCGGGCAGCCGGTGTAGTAGGGATCGCCCGGATTCATGAAGGGCCGGATGGGGCCGGGGTCGAGGCGCATGATGTCGTCGCCGTTGGCGTCCTTTTGCAGCTTCAGCGCATGGGTGTCGGGGCCGGGCGGGTTGCTGGCGACGCCGTCATGCGGATGCAGGCCCGAGGCGTCGAGATAGGTCACCACCATGCCCAGGCTGCCCGAGGCGAGCGGCAGCAATTCCTTGCGGCTGCGGCGGACCAGCGCCAGGTACTCCTCGACGGTGGGGTACGAGGCCAGGAAGATCGCCCCCTCGACCAAACACCAGCACAGATGAAGCGCGGTGTTGCTGCCGGTCAGGCAGATGCTTTGCAGGCTGTGCTTGGCGCCCTTGTAAAGTTCGGAGTGGCGCAGGAAGCGGTTGGCCTGGACATAGGCGGCGATGGTCGGCGAGACCTCCTCGCCCGAATCCATGACGCGCATGATCTTGCGGTCGATGTCGGCCAGCCACGCCTTGACGATCGAATTCATGGCGTTGCAGTTGGCGTCGCGGACGTGGTGGAAATAAGACACCATGTCGCGGTTCGAGGCATAGGGGCCGGGGGCGCGGGCCTCGTCGGCGAACAGCCCCGCCTTGAAGGTCTTGAGGAGCGGGAAGTTCTCCTTCGCATAGCGATGATAGTCGCGAAACAGGAACGACAGCAGCGTGTTGCCGATCAGGCGGTCGCGATTGTGGGGCGTCAGCCCCGACATGTCGAAGCCCAGCGCCTCGAGGCTGAACAGCGCCTCGGAATAAAGCGGATCGGGGTCGGCGGCGAGGCTGCGCAACGCGGGCTTCAGCGAGAAGCGGATCAGCCCGGCCTCGTCATGGGCCTGCTTGTAGTGCTGGGCGAATGGGCAGGACTGGTCCTCGGACGCCATGGCGCGCTCCTGGTCTGACACGAAACGGAGTATCGCCCGCGTCGAGCGGATGGCGCAACACCGCCGACAGGCGACTTGGCGCGGCGGGGTGGGCTGGGGTACAGTCCGGACCATGGTCACTCCCCTTCGTCTCGCCGTGTTCGACGTCGATGGCACGCTCGTCGACAGCCAGCACAACATCGTCGCCGCGATGCTCGTCGCCTGCGACGCGCATGGGCTGTGCCGGCCGCCGGCCGACGCGGTGCGCCGCGTCATCGGGCTGTCGCTGGTCGAGGCGGTCGCCGCCCTGCTGCCCGAGCAGGAGCCGATCGCCCACGAGCGCATCGCCGAAAGCTACAAGGACGCCTTCGTCACCCTGCGGTCCGGTCCCGGCTGGACCGAGCCCCTGTTTCCGGGCGCCGTCGCGGCGCTCGACGCGCTGGAGGCGGACGGCTGGGCGCTGGGGCTGGCCACCGGAAAAAGCCGGCGCGGCGTCGATGTGATGATCGAACGCCATGGCCTGACCGGGCGCTTCGCCACCATCCAGACGCCCGACACCAATCCCGGCAAGCCGAACCCCGCCATGCTGCGTTCCGCGATGGCCGAGGTCGGGGCGGACGCCTCGGCCACCGTGATGATCGGCGACACCACCTTCGACATCCTGATGGCGCGGGCGGCGAACACCGGCGCCGTGGCGGTCGGCTGGGGCTATCACCCGGTCGGCGAATTGCGGGCCGCCGGGGCCCATGCGGTGGTCGGCGACTATGCCGGTCTGCTCATCGAACTGGCCGGGGAGGCGGGATGCGCACGGGCACGATCCTGAAGGGTCTGGTGATCGTCGCGGCCGCCGTGGTGGTGGCCTTCGTGGCGGTGGTCAAGTCGATCGACGTCAACCAATATCGCGGCGTGATCGCCGGGCTGGTCGAGCGTTCGATCGGCCGGCCGGTCGCCTTCGAGGGTGCCTTCTCGCTGGAATTGTCGCTCGATCCGGCCCTGGTCGCCACCGAGGTGACGGTCGCCAACGCCTCCTGGGGCAGCCGCCCCGAGATGGTCCGCATCCGCCGCGTCGAGGCGCATATCGGGCTGGTGCCGCTGCTCATGCAGAAGGTGCGGGTCGAGCGGCTGGTGCTGGTCGAGCCCGACATCCTGGTCGAGACCGACGCCCAGGGCCGCCGCAACTGGTCGCTCGACGCGCCGCCGCCGGCCCAGGCGGCGCCCGCCATCGATCCGGCCGCCGCGCCGCTCGAATTCGCGGTGGCCCGCCTGCAAATCGACAAGGCCGAGATCCTAAGCCTGAATGGTCGCGACGGGCGTCGCGACCACGTCAAGCTCGAACGCTTGACCATGGCCACCGAGGCGCCCTCGGCGCCGATGACGCTGGCCGGGGCGGGCGAGTGGAACGGACAGCGTTTCGACCTGTCGGGCGTGTTCGGCAACCTTGGCGAGGCGCTGGCGGCGGGCAAGCCCTACCCGGTGAAGCTGAACGCCAAGATGGGCGGTCTGGTGGCCGCCATCGATGGCGTGGTGACCGATCCGCGCCATGTGGGCGGCTGGAGCGCCAAGCTGTCGCTCGAAGGCAGCGAATGGGCCGACGCCGCACTGCTGGCCGGGCGCGACGATCCCAAGCTGGGGCCGTTCCGCTTCGCCGCCCGGCTGGAGCAAACCAGCGACGGCCCGACGCTGCTCGACGTCGAGGCGGCGGTCGGGCGGCGCGATCTCGTTCTGGTCGGCGCCAAGGGCAAGATCGCCGACCCGCTCGGCCACAAGGGCTTCGACATCGCGCTGAGCGTGGAAAGCGACCGGACGGCCGCCTTGTCCGATCTGCTCGGCACGGAGATTCCGGCGCTGCCCCCGGTCAAGATCTCGGCCAACGTGACCGACGTGCCCGAGGGCTGGAAACTGGCCGGCCTGCGCGCCACCGCCGGGCGCGGCGACGCGTCGGGCGAGGTGCTGGTGCGGACGGGCGCAGAGCGGCCGGTGATCCAGGGCCGGCTGTCCTCGTCCTTGGTCGACGTCGCCGAACTGACGGCGATCGGCAAGCCGGTTCCGCCCAAGGGCGAGCCCGATCATCGCCTGTTTTCGGATCGGCCGCTGCCGGTCGCGTTGCTGGCCTTGGCCGACATCCAACTCGACTGGACGATCGATCGCCTGCTGCTGATCGGTGCGGTGGCCGAGAAGGCCAGTGTGGGGATCGTCGTCGAGGACGGCCGGGCGGTCTTGCGGCCGGCCGCCGAGCGGCTGGGCGGCGGTCGGACGCATGGTCGTCTTTCACTCGACGGCCGGGCCGATCCGGCGGCTCTGACCCTGGATTTCGAGGCCGACGCGGTGTCGCTGGGCGAGGTGCTCGCCGGACTGGCGCTGACCGACCGGGTGCGCGACGGCCGCTCGGACATCAGCGTCAAGTTGCGCGGCCAGGGCGCGTCGCCGCGCGACGTGATGTCGAAACTCGACGGCCAGGCGACGCTGATCACCGGGCGCGCCTTGGTCAAGGGCGCCAACGCGCTCGACCAGTTGGCGCCGTGGCGGCCCCCGGCCGACGACACCCGCATCGAATGCGCGGTGGGGCGGTTCGCCGTCATCAAGGGGATGGCCACCGCCCAGGCGCTGTTGTTCGACACCAACTACATGACGATGGCGGGCAAGGGCGATATCGACCTCGCCGCCGAGACGGTGAATTTGACCATGGTGCCGCGACCCAAGGACCTGTCGCTGCTTGGACTGGCGCTGCCGATGGATGTGCGCGGGCCTCTGACCGCCCCCGAGGTGACGCCCAATCCGTTGCCGGTGGGGCGCGACTTGGCGCTGGCGGCGGCCGGCGCGCCGGTGTCGCCGCTTGGCGTTCCGCTGCCCTTCGTCAATCCGGGCGAGGTGGGCAATCCGTGCGTCGACGCGCTGGCCGGCAAGCGTCGCGACATGCCGGGGCGGGCCACCGAGGCGCCCCGCCAAGTGATCGAGGGACTGTTCGGCAAATGAGCATGGTGGCCAGACGGAAATACAACGAGGCGGCGGTCGTCGAAGGCGACGGCGGTTTCGCCGTCACCCTCGACGGCAAGGGCGTGCGCACGCCGGCCGGCACGCCAATGGTGCTGCCCGGCCGCGCCCTGGCCCAGGCGATCGCCGACGAATGGGCGGCGCAAGACACGGAAATCCGGCCGCACACCATGCCGTTCACCCAATACGCCGCCACGGCGCTCGATCGGGTGGCGCGGTTCCGCGCGGCGATCCAGGACGAGATGATGCGCCACGCCGCCACCGAGTTGCTGTGCTACCGCGCCGAGGACCGCGTTCTGGCCGAACGGCAAGAGGCGTTGTGGCAGCCCATTCTCGACTGGGCCGATCTGCGCTGGAACGCGCCGCTGGCGGTCACCGCCGGGGTGATGCCGGTGATCCAGTCGCCGCTGTCGCTGGGCCATCTGCGCGAGCCGCTGGAAGCGATGGACGACTTCGCGCTGTCGGCGGCGCAGGGGCTGACGGCGGCGCTGGGCTCGCTGATCCTCGCCTTGGCGGTGTGCGAGCGGCGGCTGTCGGCGATCGACGCCTTCGACGCCGCCCAACTGGACGAGACCTTCCAGAACGAGCGCTGGGGCGAGGATTACGAGGCCATCGATCGTCGCGACGCGTTGCGCCGCGACGTCCTGGTCGCCGCCGACTTCCTTCGCCTGCTCCGGGAACAGCCGGCCGCCTGAATCCGTTCTTCCGGTATGGACGGCGACGAGGAGTTCAGGGCTCGGGCACGCGCCGGGGTTTACTCGGGCTCGTCTCCGCTCGTGTCCCTGGGCGCCGTGGTCGGCGTGGTGGCGCTGCTGCACTACGGCCGCGACTTCTTCATTCCGCTCGCCCTGGCCCTGCTGCTGAGCTTCGCGCTGGCGCCGATCGTCGATTTCCTCAGGCGCTGGCGGGTGCCGCGCGTCCCGGCGGTGCTGGCCACCGTGCTGGTCGCCTTCGCCATCGTGCTGGCGTTCAGCGGCGTGGTGACCGGGCAGTTGGTCGATCTGGCCGAGAGGGTGCCGGTCTATCAGCGCAACATTCAGGCCAAGATCGCCTCGGCGCGCGACGCGCTGCCCAGTGGCGGGCTGTTCGACCGCACCAGCAAGGCCATCAAGGACATCCAGCAGGACCTCGCCGAGGTCACCGACGGCGCGTCCGGGGCGCCCGCCGAGCCGGCCGCCGAAAAGCCGCTGCTGGTCGAGACGCGCGAGGAGACCACCCCGATCGAAACCATCCTGGGGCTCGCCGGGCCGCTGTTGGCGCCGCTCGCCACCGGCGGGGTGGTGGTGATCCTGGTGATCTTCATGCTTCTGGAGAAGGAGGGCTTGCGCGACCGCCTGATCCGGCTGCTGGGCACCGGAGACTTGCACCGCACCACCCAAACGATCAACGAGGCGGCCCGAAGGGTCAGCCGTTTCCTGCTGATGCAGCTGATCGTCAACGCCTCGTATGGCGCCACCATCGGAATCGGCTTGTGGTTCATCGGCGTGCCCAATCCGTTGCTGTGGGGGCTGCTCGCCACCGTGCTGCGCTTCATTCCCTATGTCGGACCGATTTTGGCGGCGACCTTCCCGCTGGCGCTTTCGGTGGCGGTGACGCCCGGCTGGACCCTGCTGCTGTGGACGGCTTCGCTGTTCATCGTGGTCGAGTTGATCAGCAACAACGCCATCGAGCCCTGGCTTTACGGCGCCAGCACCGGGGTTTCGGCGATCGCCATTCTGCTCGCCGCGATCTTCTGGACCTGGGTATGGGGCGCCGTGGGGCTGCTGTTGTCCACCCCCTTGACCGTCTGCCTGGTGGTGCTGGGGCGCTATTTGCCCCAGATGCGGCTGTTCAACGTTCTGTTCGGCAGCGACCCGGCGCTGTCGGCCGGCGAGCGCTTTTATCAGCGCCTGCTGGCCGAGGCGGTCGACGACGCCATCGACATCGCCGAGGAGTGCCTGGCCGAGAAGTCGATGGGCGAGCTTTACGACGAGGTGATCCTGCCCGCCCTGCGCCTGGGCGACGCCGACGTCCGGCGCGGCGTGCTGGGTCCCGACGAGGCGCGCGCCATCGCCAACCGCGTCCTGACGGTGGTCGAGGCGGTGCGCGACGCCCACCGCGTCCTGACGGTGGTCGAGGCGGTGCGCGACGCCCA
>JADFZP010000212.1:3321-6130 GCA_015232485.1 Alphaproteobacteria bacterium | reverse complement strand
GCTGAAACCGATGAAGGCCGGAGCCGTACGCGTCACGCCCGGCCACGACCGTGCGGACCGTGCGCGGCACGCCACCGAAAAACACGAAGGTCTCCTGGTGGCAGGCGATCAGCGTGGGTGACATGGCCGACGTGCTGGACGAGGTCTCGGAGCGCCTGCGGGGACGCGCGGGTAATTTGAACACTTCTGTCGCTCAAAAGACGTTGACATGAATGTTGGCGCGTCGGAAAAGAGATTGTCCGTTCACCATTGTTTGAAAAAATGGCCGCATCACCGCGCAGGGTCGCCCTCGCCAACAGCCACAACCACGGGCTTTCGTGGTTCTATTACGCTCAGGGGATGAGTTCGCCGCCCCTCGGGCTGTGCCGAGCGGCGGCGTGGTTGGCAGGGCTGGGATGCGAGGTGGCGGTCTTCGATTTCCAGGCGAGCCGTGACGACGCCGAGGTCGCGGCGGACCGGCTGGCCGAGTGGCGGCCCGATCTGGTGGTGGTCGGCGCGTTCCCGGAGATTCATCTGCACGTCTTCATGGGCGTCTCGGCCGCGCCCTACGACATCGCCCTGTGCCGGGCCGTCCGTCGGCGCCTGCCTGGGGTGCGGTTGGGGCTGGGCGGGTATCTCGCCGGGATATTCCCCCGGGTGTTGGGGCCGCTCTGCCCCGAGGCCAACCGACTGGTGACCGGGCCGGACGATCTCTTGGCCGAGTTGCATGTCACGGCGGACCAAGCGGGCTTCACTGCGGCCTCGGCGCTGGACGGTCTCGCGTTCCTGCGGCCGGGGCCGCTGCATTACGGGATCGACCGGGATCTGTATCTGACCGAGGGTGGCGGCGTCCGGCCCGTTCTGCCGGCGCTCACCGCGACGGGGTGCCCATATCGCTGCTCGTTCTGCGCCACACCGGTGAGTTTCGGCCATCGTTACACGCCGAGGCCCCTCGGCCCGGTTATCGCCGAGATCCGCCGGGGGGTTCGGCATTACGGAGTTACCGAATGGTCGGTGTGGGACGACACCCTCACCGTCGGCGACCGCGCCGAGGATTTCAGCCGCCGTCTGATCGCCGAGGACCTGGGGATCCGCTGGTGGTGCTTCGCCCATGCGGACCGGGTTCTCGCCAATCCCGAAATGCTGCCGCTGATGCGGGCCGCCGGCTGTCGAATGGTCTGGATCGGAGGGGAGACTCCCGACCCCGACCGGCTGCGCGCCTACGGCAAGCGGATCGGCGTCGGCGACTGCCGGGCGGCCTGCCGGATGGTGCGCGACCAAGGCATGCTGCCTACCGCCTCGTTCCTGATCGGCGAGATCGGCGAGGATCGAGCCTCGCTGGCGCGCAAGCGGGAGGAGATCGGCCGTTTCGTCGATGATGGCGTGGTCACCGTCTCGACTCTTCTCATCCCGGTGCCCGGGACGGCGCTGTTTTCGGATCTGGGAACCCGCGGACTGGTGCGGCGGCAGGATCTCCGGCTCTATTCCGGGGTGCGGGCGACCCTGCGCTACGACGACCTGTCGGCCGAGGAGGTCGAGGATGCCTTTCTGGACTGCTATTTGGCCGGGGTGTTGCCCCGGGGACCGCGCGGAACCTGGGGCCGGGCCAATCTCTGGAGCGACGGCGAGGGCCGGCCGCGGGAGGATCTGGAAAGGCTGGCCCGCGCCGAGTACGCGCGCCTGCGGAAACTCGAGGAGGGGCCGGGCGAGCGACTGGAGGCATCGTGGTTTCATTCCTGACCATCGACGGCGTGACCTGCCCCGTGGACGAAGTGGCCGGCGCGACGGCTTGGCTGCGTTCCGAACTGTGGCTGACCGCGTTGCTGTTCGAGGGGCCACCCAGGATAGACGCCGTCGCCCTGGGCGGCCCCGACGCCAAGGGCCGCCAACTGTTCCGCCACGGCCGCAACACCGTCTCACGGCTGGGCGAGGAGGGGCTATGGGTGGTGTGCGGGCCGTGGCCGGTCGCCATCGAGTCCGTCGTCGCGGACGTCTGCGCCCATGCCGCACCCATCGCCTGGGCCTCGGTGCGGCGACAGTGGCGGGTGCGTCCCGCCAGCCTGGAGGAGGCGGCGGCGCGCCTAGCCGGCATGATCGCCCGCGAGATTCCCAACTTCGCCGGAATGGCGGCGGCGCGGCGGGACGAGATCCGCGGACAGGTGGCGGCGCTGGTGCGGGGCTTCCTGACCACCACCGCGACGGCCTGGGCCGAGGAGGGTGAAGGTCATGTCCTTGAGAACATGGCGGGGCGTGCGTGCCTGCCTGCGAATCTGTTGGCCGCCGGCCAACTCTCCTGGGCCGACATCGAGCGTGAGCCGGCGGGTTCCCCTCCCGACCTGTCGGCGCTGGATTACTGGTGGGACAGCGTCCTGACCATGTGGTGGAAGGGCTTCTGGTAGGAGGTGCCGATGGTGGCGTGTGCCCTTTGCGGCCTGGACGGGTCGATCTTCGAGTCCATCGGGGTCTGCGCCGCCTGCCTGCGGCGCATGCCGGAGCAGGCCCTGCCGATCGCCGAGGCCCGCGGCAGGGCCGTGCGTCTGGCGATCTTCCCGCCGCACGCGCGCCCGGCGACCGCCGAGGCCGAGCCGGCCAGGGGAGGAGAGCGGGATCTCGTCGCCATGGGGTTCTTCGACGAGCATCCGTCGAACTGCACCGCCACTTGGCAGTGCCCGGCCAGCACCTCGGCCGGCTATCCGCGGTTCACGGACACTCCGGGACTCGAGACCGGCCGGCGCAATCTGGCGATCTTCCCCGCAGGATGCAATTTCCGCTGTGGCTTCTGCCAGGACTGGATTCACGACACCATGCTCAGCACCGGCGGCCCGCGCTT
>JADFZP010000212.1:0-3311 GCA_015232485.1 Alphaproteobacteria bacterium | reverse complement strand
CGCGACGAGATCGCCGACTGGATCGACGAGGCGACCACCTGTGTCAGCTTCTGCGGCGGCAATCCGGATATGCAACTGAACTCGGTGGTGGATTTGGCACGGCACATCCGGACCCGGTTCGCCGGACGAACCATGCGCCTGTGCGTCGAGACCAACCTGACGGCCCCCTGGCCAGTCCTCGAACGCTTGGCCGAGATCGTTCTGGCGAGTGGCGGTGGCTTCAACGTCGGGCTGAAGGCGGGCAGCGAGGCGGTTCACCGGGCTCTGACCGGCGCCTCGAACGGGGCGGTCTGGCGTAATCTTGGCCTGCTGCATGCCCGTTTCGGCATGGGCGACGAGGTGGCGCTGTTGCGCCCGTCGCTGCTGTGTGTACCGGGCTATGTCGATGAGACCGAGGTCAGGCTGGTGGCACGCCGCCTGCTAGGGATCGATCCCGGGTTCAGTCTGGTGTTGTTGCCATGGTATCCCCGCTTCCTGACCACCGATCAGCCAGCGACCCGCACCTCGGATTTGGTCGATCTGGCCCGCGCGGCACGCGACGAGGGGCTTCGCCGGGTCAGTCCCGATCCCGACCAGCCGCCGACCGGCGACCGCTTCGTGCGCGCGTGAGGTGACTGATCAGCCGATCATCCGCCGGTAATCGCCATAGCCGAACTGTCGGGCCGAATGGGGCCGGCCGCCATCGACGATCACAATGCCGGGAGGGGCCAGACCATTGAAGAAGCTGGTCCGCACCATGGAATAGTGCGCCATGTCGAGAAGCTGCAGGCGCTGGCCGACGCGCAGCGGCCGATCAAACGAGAAGGTTCCGAAGACGTCGGACGCCATGCAACTGTTTCCTCCCAACGCATAGACGAACGGCCCGCCGGCGCCTCGGCGAGCCCCGAGTACTGCGGGCCGTCCGGGTAGTTCGAGGACATCGGGGCAGTGGGCCACCACCGAGGCGTCGATGATCGCCACGTCGACACCGTTACGGACAATGTCCAGAACCTCGACCACCATCACGCCGCAGTCCCACACCACCGCGGCTCCGGGCTCCAAGAAGACCTCAACGTCGTGGCGACGACGCAGCCCGGCTATCACCTCGGCCAGCAGATCGCGTCGGTAGTCCGGATGAGTCAGGTTGTGGCCGCCGCCGAGATTGACCCAGCGACACCGCTTCAGCAGCGGCTCGAAGTCATCCAGCGCGGCGACCACCCGCTCGAGATCGTCGGCGCCCGCCTCGCAGAGGGCATGCACGTGCAGCCCTTCCAGGCCGTCGAGATCGGCCTCGGCGACCGCCGCCGCCCTCGCTCCCAGCCGCGATCCCGGCCGACAGGGGTCATAGCACTCCGCCGTCGCCGCCGAGCGCTGCGGATTGACCCGCAGGCCATAAGACGGGCCGCGGTCGAATCCTCCCGTGGCCCGATGGCGTTCCCATTGCGAGAGCGAGTTGAGGGAAATCTGCGTGCAGATCCCGGTCACCCGCGACAGACTCTTCCGGTCCCAGGCCGGGGCATGGGCGTGAATGGCGCGTGCGCCCAGGTCTTCGGCCAGGACGGCTTCATTGACCGAGCTGATGGACAGCCCGTCTAGTTCGCCGGAGATCAGCCGGGCAAGTTCGGGAAAGGCGAAGGCCTTGAGCGACGCCAAAACGCGGCAGCCGGCTTGCCGCCCAATACCCTGGAGAACGGCAAGGTTGTGCCTCAATCGATCGGCGTCCACCAGATGGCATGGTGTATCAACCATCTCGCTAATCGACGAGTCGAAGAACAAACAGGGATCGGCCGGCATCGGATTTCCGCAATGATTGTGCTTACAACGGGTTGCATGGCGCGAGACCATAGGTTATGAACGATGTACGCGAATAACTACCATATTGCCAATAGGAGATAATCGCGTCATAACCGACTGGCTACGTGCGGTCGCAAATCATGTTGATTTATGACGTATTGGAATTCGGCCCGCCAATGAACGTTCTTGGAATTAACGTTGTTTATCACCAGCAATCGGCAGCCATCGCCGTCGACGGCGAAATCCTCGCGGCGGCCGAGGAAGAGCGGTTCACCCGAATCAAGGGCGGCAAGGAGCCACACGTCGACAACACTCTGGCTTTTCCCTTTGCCGCCACCGATTTCGTGCTGCGTCAGGCCGGGCTGCGCTTTTCCGACATCGATATCATCGCCACCAGCTTTTCCCCAGAACTGCGCGCCCTTCATGCGGCGAAGTGGCGGAGTTTCCAGCCGGTTCTCGGTGGCGAATTCGAGACCCCCGACGGGGATCGCGCTTTTCGCGAACTGATCGCTCTCATCCCGGCGGTCATGGCGGCGCGTTACGGTGCCGCGCCGGCCTGGGTCGAGGCCCGCTTCCGCTGGGTGCCCCACCATCTGTGCCATCTGGCCAGCGCGTATTACGCTTCGCCCTTCGAAGCGGCGGCGGGGGTGGTGATCGACGGCATCGGCGAGTTCGAGAGCACTACCATCGCCGACTGCGCGCCCGACGGGCTGAGGGTGCTGCAGCAGGTGGAATATCCCAACTCTCTCGGCTTCGTTTGGGAGATATTGACCAATTTCCTGGGCTTCAAGGGCAATCTCGACGAGGGCAAGATCATGGGGCTGGCGGCCTATGGCAGTCCCGAGCCGCTCCGCCCGGCCTTGCGCGAACTGATCGACATGGATGACGAGGGCCGGTTCGTCACCCGCCTCGATCCCCGTCTTCTCGATCACGATTACACCCCGCTCGAGCGGGCATTCGGATTTCGCCACCGCCTGCCCTACGAGCCGCTCGCTTGGCAAGGGCGCGACCGGCGCCACGCGAATCTCGCCGCGGCCCTGCAGGACATCACCAACGAAGTGTTTCTGAAGCTGGCGCGCCGCGCGCACGTCCTGACTGGGCGACGTCATCTGGTGATCGCCGGGGGCGTGGGCCTCAACTGCGTTTCCAACGGCCTGGTCGCCGAGGCTGGCCCGTTCGAGGATCTGTACGTCCAGCCGGCCTCGGGTGACGCCGGAACAGCGGTTGGAGCCGCCCTGCACCTGTGTCACACCGAGGGGGGGCGCCGCAAGACGACGGTTCCGGCCGTGGCCACCCACTATCTCGGCCCGTCCTTCGACGAAGACGAGATCCGGGAGGCGCTCAAGGAGCATCACCTCGACCATGAACGGGTCGATCCGGCGGAGATGGCGGCCGACCTGCTGGCGGCCGGCCAGGTGGTCGGCTGGTTTCAGGGGCCCATGGAATGGGGGCCTCGCGCCTTGGGCAACCGCAGTCTTCTAGCCAACCCCACCTTGCCCGGCATCCGTCACGTCATCAATTTGAATGTCAAGCACCGC
>JADFZP010000211.1 GCA_015232485.1 Alphaproteobacteria bacterium | reverse complement strand
GGCCGAAGCCGCCTGCGGGCCGGACGATCGCACCACGGCGATGCCCGCCCGCCCGGCGCCGCTGGCCAGGGCGAAAATGGTGTCCAAATCAGGGACCATGCTCCGGGGTCAGCATCAGCCGCGCCACCCGCCCGCCCTCGACCAGATGGGTGGACAGGATCTCGTCCAAATCCTCGGCGGTCTTGTAGCCGTACCACACGCCCTCGGGATAGATCACCAGCACGGGACCCAGCTCGCAGCGATCCAGGCAGCCCGCCGAATTGATCCGAACCCCGCCCAGGCCAAGTTCCTTGGCGCGGGCCTTGAGGTAATCGCGCAGCCGCTCGGACCCCTTGGCGGCGCACGAGCCGCGCGGGTGGCCGTCGGGCCGGCGATTGGTGCAGGTGAAGACGTGGATGCGGTAGTAGGGGGGTGGGTCGGCGGTCACGGTGTCACTTCTCCTTGCGCCCGCCGGGGCCTCCGGCGAACTGCGACCAGAACATCTTCTGCAACTGCTCGAAGCCCTGCACCTGAGCCGGCAGCCAAGTGCGCATCAGGGTGTCGGGGTCCATGGCCGCCATGTTGGTGGTCATGCGCTCTTGCAACTGCTTCATCAACGCGTCTTGCATCGGCCGCACATCGGGCAGACCGAGAAAGCTGCGGGCCTCTTCCGGGGTACAATCCACGTCGAGCTTGATCTTCATCCGCGGTCTCCTCGGTTCGCGGGCTTGGCTTGCAAGCCCAGGCAGGCAGCCCAAAGTAAGCTTTAGACCCACTGGACGCAACGCCCGCGGATGCCCAATGAACAGCAACCAATTGGCTGGCGAGACCAGCCCATATCTCCTGCAGCACAGCCACAACCCGGTCGCCTGGCGTCCGTGGGGACCGGGCGCGCTCGACGAGGCCCGTCGCGACAACAAGCCGATCCTGCTGTCGGTCGGCTATGCCGCCTGCCATTGGTGCCATGTGATGGCCCATGAAAGCTTCGAGGACGCCGAGACGGCGCGCCTGATGAACGAGAATTTCGTCAATGTGAAGGTCGACCGCGAGGAACGCCCCGATCTCGACGCGATCTATCAGAACGCGCTGGCCCTGCTCGGCCAACAGGGGGGCTGGCCGCTGACCATGTTCCTGACCCCCAAGGGCGAGCCGTTTTGGGGCGGCACCTATTTCCCCCCCGAGGCGCGTTGGGGCCGCCCGGCCTTCCGCGAGGTCCTCGACGGCGTCACCAGCGCTTGGCGCCGCCAGCCCGAGAAGGTGCGCCAGAACGTCGACGCCCTGGGCGAGGCGATGGCCCGCGGGGCGCGCAGCGAACCCGGTCACGCCATCGACCTCGAAGCACTCGACACCTTCGCTTCGGCGCTGCTGGGCGTGGTCGACCCGGTGCATGGCGGGTTGGGCGGCGCGCCCAAGTTCCCGCAGCCGACCGCCTTCGAGTTCCTGTGGCGCACCCATATGCGCGGCGGCGACCGGCGCTTCCGCGAAGCGGTCGAACTGACTCTCGACCACATGGCGCTCGGCGGCATCTGGGATCACCTGGGCGGCGGCTTCCATCGCTACGCCACCGACGAGCACTGGCTGGTGCCGCATTTCGAAAAGATGCTCTACGACAACGCGCTGCTGATCGACCTTTACACCCTGGTCTGGCAGGAGACCCGTTCGGGGCTGTTCGCCGAGCGGGTGGTCGAGACGATCGGCTGGGCCTTGCGCGAGATGCGAACCGAGGGCGACGCCTTCGCCGCCTCGCTCGATGCCGACAGCGAGGGCGGCGAGGGCTTTTTCCACACCTGGACCTTCGAGGAGATCCAGCGCCTGCTGCCCGAGGCCTTACGCGACGACTTCAACCTGTCCTATGGCGTGGTGCCGGGCGGCAATTGGGAGGGCCGCGTCATCCTGGACCGCAACCGGCCCCAGCATCTGGCCGGGTCGGGTCTCGAGCGGCGCTTGGCCGAGGCCCGCCAGATCCTGTTCACGGCGCGCGAAACCCGCCCCCGGCCGGGGCGCGACGACAAGGTGCTGGCCGACTGGAACGGCCTGATGATCGCCGCCCTGGCCAATGCCGGTCTGGCGTTCGGCCGCGACGACTGGGTGGCGGCCGGCCGGGGCGCCTATGACGCGGTGCTGGCCCGCATGGCGCTGCCGGGCGATCGGCTGGGCCATTCCTGGCGGCGCGACCGGCTGTTGCCCCACGCGGTGCTCGACGACTACGCCAATCTGAGCCGCGCCGCCCTGGCCCTGTTCGAGGCGACCGGCGACTTCACGCTGATCGACCAGGCCGAGCGCTGGGTCGCGGTGGCCAACGCCCATTACTGGGACGAAGGCGACGGCGGCTATTTCCTCACCGCCGACGACGCCCTCGACGTCATCACCCGGCCCAAGGCCGCCACCGATCCCGCCACGCCCTCGGGCAACGGCACCATGCTGCAGGTGCTGACCCGGCTGTGGGCGATCACCGGCAAGGCCGCCTATCGCGACCGCGCCGATTCGGTGGTCGGCGCCTTCGCCGGCGAGGCGCGGCACTCGTTCGGCAATATGGGCGCCTTGCTGAACGGCGTCGAACTGCTGGCCCGCGCGCAGACCGTCGTCATCATCGGCCAGCCCGAGGCGCCCGCCACCCAGGCGATGGTGAGGACCGTCGCCGAAGCCTGCCTGCCCAACCGCGTTCTGATCCGGCTGCCGCCCGGCGCAACCCTACCCGACACGCATCCGGCCCATGGCAAGGCGCAGCGCGGCGACGCGGCCACCGCCCATGTCTGCGCCGAGGGCACCTGCCAGGCGCCCGTCACCAGTCCCGAGGCATTGCGCAAGGCGCTCGCCCGCTGATACTCTCAAGTCATGAGCCAATTATCGTTGCCTTCGCCCCTCGGCCCGCTGACCCTCACCGAAGAGGACGGCGCCATCGTCTCGCTCGATTGGGGCGAGGCGCCCGACAGCGTCGAAACGCCGCTGCTGCTGCTCGCCAAGGCGCAGCTTGACGCCTATTTCGCGGGCGGGCTGACGGTGTTCACCCTGCCGCTGCGCATGGCGGGCACCGCCTTCCAGCGGCGCGTCTGGCAGGCCATGTGCACCATTCCCTATGGCGGCACCCGATCCTATGCCCAAATGGCGCGCCATCTCGACTCGGGTCCACGCGCCGTCGGTGGAGCCTGCGGCCGCAATCCCGTGCCGATCATCGTGCCCTGCCATCGCATCGTCGCGGCGGGCGGGCGGCTGGGCGGCTATTCCGGGTGGGACGGCGTCGAGGCGAAACGCTGGCTACTCGATCTCGAATCAGGAGTCGATCCATGACCAAGGCGATCCGCATCCATCAATTCGGCGGCCCGGAAACCCTGGTCTGGGAGGACGTGACGGTCAACCCGCCCGGCCCCGGCGAGGTGCTGCTGACCAACACCGCCGTCGGCCTCAACTTCATCGACGTCTATCACCGCACGGGACTGTATCCGATTCCCCTGCCCACCGTGCTGGGCCTGGAAGGCGCCGGCGTGGTCGAGGCGGTGGGCTCGGGCGTCACCGCCTTCGCTCCCGGCGACCGGGTCGCCTATTGCACCGCGCCGATGGGCGCCTATGCCGAGCGCCGCCTGATGCCGGCCGACCGGTTGGTGCGCCTGCCCGAGGGCATCACCGAACGATCCGCCGCGGCGATGATGCTCCAGGGCCTGACCGCCCATTACCTGCTGCGGCGCATCCATCGGGTTCAGCCGGGCGAGACCATCCTGATCCACGCGGTGGCCGGCGGCGTCGGCCAGATCGTCTGTCAATGGGCCAATCATCTTGGCGCCACGGTGATCGGCACGGTCGGTTCCGATGAAAAGGCCGAGCTGGCCCGCGCCAATGGCTGCCACCATCCGATCGTCTATACCCGTGAGAACTTCGTCGAGCGGGTGCGCGAGATCACCGGCGGCCAGGGCGTGCCCGTGGTCTACGACTCGGTGGGCAAGGACACCTTCATGAACTCGCTGGACTGCCTGCGGCCGCTGGGCATGATGGTCATCTTCGGCCAGTCCTCGGGCAAGGTGCCGCCCTTCGATGTCGGCATCCTGGCGGCCAAGGGCTCGCTGTTCCTCACCCGCCCGACGCTCGCCACCTACACCGCCAAGCGCGAGGAACTGGTCGGCGCCGCCGAGGAACTGTTCGCCGCCGTGTTGGGCGGCCATGTCCGCATCAACGTCAACCAGACCTATCCCCTGGCCGAGGCGGCCCGCGCCCACCAGGACCTCGAAGCCCGGCGCACCACCGGCTCGACGGTGTTGCTGCCTTAGGGGAAAACACCAAGGGACCGGGGCGAAATGACGGAACCGCGCCCCTCTCCGTCGTCACCCTCGCCGTCATGCCCGTGCTTGACACGGGCATCCATGTTGCCGAGCCGCGTGGATGGCCGGATCAAGTCCGGCCATGACGAGTGGAGAGGATGCTCTAGCGGCGACTTTACCGCCGATCGGTCTAGCTGTTCATCGCGTCGAAGAAGTCGTCGTTGTTCTTCGAGTGCTTCAGCTTGTCGAGCAGGAATTCCATGGCGTCGACCACGCCCATCGGCATCAGGACGCGGCGCAGCACCCACATCTTGGACAGCACGCCCTTGTCGACCAGCAGCTCTTCCTTGCGGGTGCCCGACTTGGTGATGTCGATGCCGGGGAAGGTGCGCTTGTCGGTCAGCTTGCGGTCCAGGATGATCTCGGAATTGCCGGTGCCCTTGAACTCTTCGAAGATCACCTCGTCCATGCGGCTGCCGGTGTCGATCAGCGCGGTGGCGACGATGGTCAGCGAGCCGCCTTCCTCGATGTTGCGGGCCGCGCCGAAGAAGCGCTTGGGCCGCTGGAGGGCGTTGGCGTCGACGCCGCCGGTCAGCACCTTGCCCGACGACGGCACCACGGTGTTGTAGGCGCGGGCCAGACGGGTGATCGAGTCGAGCAGGATGACCACGTCGCGCTTGTGCTCGACCAGGCGCTTGGCCTTCTCGATGACCATCTCGGCGACCTGGACGTGGCGCGAGGCCGGCTCGTCGAAGGTCGAGCTGATCACTTCGCCCTTCACCGAGCGGGCCATGTCGGTCACTTCCTCGGGCCGCTCGTCGATCAGCAGCACGATCAGATAGACCTCGGGGTGATTCTGCGCGATGGCGTGCGCCATGTTCTGCAGCATCACGGTCTTGCCGGTGCGCGGCGGCGCGACGATCAGGGCGCGCTGGCCCTTGCCTTGCGGCGCCACCAGATCGATCACCCGCGTGGTGAGATCCTTGATGGTGGGATCGTTCAATTCCAGCTTCAGACGCTCGTCCGGATAAAGCGGCGTCAGATTGTCGAAATTGATGCGGTGGCGGACGTTCTCGGGCGGCTCGAAATTGATCGCGTTGACCTTGAGCAGCGCGAAATAGCGTTCGCCGTCCTTGGGCGAACGGATCTGCCCCTCGACCGTGTCGCCGGTGCGCAGGCCGAAGCGGCGCATCTGGCTGGGCGAGACGTAGATGTCGTCGGGACCCGGCAGATAATTCGACTCGGGCGAACGCAGGAAGCCGAACCCGTCCTGCAGGATTTCGATCACGCCGTCCCCGTAGATCGGGGTGTCGTTCTCGGCCAACTGCTTCAGAATCGCGAACATCATGTCCTGCTTGCGCAGCGTGCTGGCGTTTTCGATCTGCAGTTCTTCCGCATAGGCGAGAAGATCGGCCGGGGATTTGCTTTTCAGCTCCTGAAGATGCATCGGTCGCGGTCCAAAAGGGGTGATTTGGAGGGGATCTTGGGCCAAGGCTGAAAAGCCTGGCTCGGCCTCCGGAGGTTGGGATACGGCTGTGACTGGATTGTCGGGACTGCCGCCCGCCTGATTTCCGAAAGCTTTAGCGAAACGCGAAATCCCTGTCAAACGAAGTTTGGAGGATCGGGCGGCTCAAAAGGGTTTCACGATCACCAAGACGACGATGCCGATCATCAACAGCGTCGGCACCTCGTTGATCATGCGAAAAAAACGGGTCGGCCGCTGGTTGCGGTCCAAGGCGAAATCGGCCTTCCAGCGCATCATCATCAGATGCGAGACGGTCAGCAGCACCACGAAGCTCAGCTTGGCGTGCAGCCAGCCCATCGCCCGAATGTCGCCCAGCGCCGCCACCATGGCCAGCCCGAACGCCCAGGACGCGATCGCCGCCGGATGCATGATCGCCTTCAGCAGGCGCCGTTCCA
>JADFZP010000210.1:2411-6201 GCA_015232485.1 Alphaproteobacteria bacterium | reverse complement strand
ATGCCGCACGGCTTGGCCGTGCATGGCGACGCGCTGTGGGTGGTCGATTTCGGCGTGTTGGCGGTGCGCGACGGGCGCGTCGTTCCCAGCCCCGGCACCGGCGTGCTGTGGCGGATCGTGCGAGGCTGAGATGCGAAGGGTCGTCGTGGCCGCCTGCCTGCTGCTCGCCGCCTGCGGATCGGCGCGGCGCGGCGAACCGATCGTCGGGCCGATCGCCTTCTCGCCGGCCGGACTGCGGGGCGAGCGGGCCTATATGCGCGTCTGTCACCAATGCCATCCCGGCGGCGAGGCGGGGCTGGGTCCATCGCTCAACGACAAATGGCTGCCCGGCTTCCTGATCCGCTTCCAGGCGCGGCACGGGCTGGGCGCCATGCCGGCCTTCGACGCCGGACGGGTCGGTGGTCGCGAACTCGACGACATCGTCACTTATTTGGGCGAGTTGCGGCGCGCCGGGTGAGTGGTGCTCGCGACCGTCCACTGTGTTACCCTCGCCACGGGGCGGGGAGCGCGTGGCGATGAAGATAATCTTGGCGGACGACCACCGGCTTGTGCGCGACGGCCTGAAGCCGTTTTTGGAAGAACTGGGCGGCGGCGTCGAGGTGGTCGACGCGGCCACCGCCGACGAGGCCCTGGCGGCGGCCGGCCAGGGCCGCGCCCCCGGACTGATCCTGCTCGACCTCAACATGCCCGGCATGAACGGACTGGCCGGCTTGGCGCGGCTGCGGGCCTGCCGCCCCGACGTTCCCATCGTCATCCTGTCGGGCGACGTCAGCCGCGCCCTGGTCACCGAGGCGGTGCAGGCCGGCGCCGCCGGCTACATTCCCAAGACGATCGGCGGGCCGGGGCTGGTCAACGCGCTGCGCCTCGTGTTGGGCGGCGAGACCTATCTGCCGCCCTGCGCCCTGAATGACGATCCGCCGCCGGTCGCGGCGCCCGCGTCGGGGCTCGCGCTGCTTTCCGATCGCGAACGCCAGGTGCTGGGCCTCCTGATCCAGGGCCTCACCAACAAGGAAATCGCCCGCCAGCTCGATCTGGCCGAGATCACCATCAAGATCCATCTGCGCAACGTTTATCGCAAGATCGGCGCCGCCAACCGGGCGCAGGCGGTGCGAATCGCCATGACGGCCGGCTGGCCGGCGTGATCGCCGCCGATCCCGGCTGGCTGGCCGGGTTCGCCCTGGTCCTGCTGGCCACCGGCCTGATCGCCGGCGTGGTGGCCGGCCTGCTTGGGGTGGGCGGCGGCATCGTCATCGTGCCGGTGCTGTTCCATCTGCTGGGCTTGGCCGGCGTCGACCCGGCGATCAAGATGCATCTGGCGGTGGGCACCTCGCTGGCCACCATCATCCCCACCGCGATCACCTCGATGCGCGCCCACGCGCGGCGCGGCGCCGTCGATCACGATCTGCTGCGCCTATGGGCGCCGGCGGTCTTCCTGGGCGTCGTGGCGGGTACCGCGCTGGCCGCCTTCTGGGCCAAGGGAGCCGTGCTGACCGCCGTGTTCGCGACGGTCGCCCTGCTGGTCGCCGCCAACATGGCGATTCGCCCCGAGCCCCGGCCGGTGGTAAGCGGGCTGCCCGGTCGATGGGCGCAATGGGCGCTGGCCATGGTGATCGGCGGATTTTCGGCGATGATGGGCATCGGCGGCGGCACGCTGGGGGTGCCGATCCTCAGCGCCTTCGCCTATCCGATCCGCCGCGCGGTGGGCACCGCCTCGGCGATCGGCCTGATCGTCTCGCTGCCGGGAACGATCGGCTTCGTGGCGGCCGGGCTGGGCCATGACGGCCTACCCTTCGGCTCGCTGGGCTACGTCAACTTGGTCGGAGTGGCGCTGATCGTGCCGGCCTCGATCCTGACCGTGCCGCTGGGGGCCAAGCTCGCCCATTCCATGCCGGTGGCGTGGCTCAGGCGGGCCTTCGCGCTGTTCCTGCTGCTGACCGCGGGGCGTATGTTTTACGGGTTGCTCTGAAGCGAGCCGGTCCCATGCTCGATGAAGAAGGACTTGTAGGACATGTCCGTTTCCAGGATGTGCAAGGTCAGCCAGTTGTGCAGGAAGCCCAGCACCTCGTTGCCCATCGACGCGTTGGGGTCCGAGCGGAAGCGGGTCAGGATGTCGATCACCTGCTGCTTCAACTCCTGGTGCTGCGCGATGTGCTCGCGGCTGGCGGGATAGCCCATCTCGACCATCAACGCCTCTTCGCGGGCGAAATGCGTCTCGGTGTAGTCGATCAGCACCGTAAGCACCTGCTCGACCGTTTCACGGACGTTGCCGGTGACGAACGCCTCGTGAAGCTGGTCGATCAGGTCGACCAGGATCTTGTGGTCGCGGTCGAAGGTTTCGACTCCGACGCTGAACTTGTCCTGCCAGGTAAAGAAGCTCACTGGTCTCTCCAGCCGCAAAGTTCGCAACGAGGGGTCCGACAGGTTTAACCCAGTGGGAGGCGGGCTACAAGGCCGTGGCGTCGATAACGTCGCGAAGCTGTGACAGGATCGACCCCTTCGAGGGTGAAAACGCCCCGTCGAACACCGCCGAGCCGATCGTGAAGGCGTCGGCCCCGGCCAGCATGGCCTCGCGGACCCGCAGCGGACTGTCGATCGAGCCGGCCACCAACAGCAGCCCGTCGGTGGCTTGGCGGGCGGCGCGGATCAGCGCGGTGGGGTCGGATTCGGTGGCGCGCCACGCCAGCAGGTCGACTCCGGCGCAGCCCGCCGCCATGGCGGCGCGGCAATCGGCGGCCACCGAATCCGGCGTGCCGGCCAGCAAAGTGGGATGGCCGAACGGTCGGCCGGGGAAGGGCAGGTACAGCGCCCGCCCGGCCAGGGCGCTCAGCGCGAAGGCGATGTCTTGCCCGCCCAGCACGCGATCGACGCCCAGCGCGGCGGCGACGCGGATCGACTCGCGCGCCGACTCGGCGCTGGTCGCCACCACCTCCATGTAGGAGACGGCGCCCATCTCGCGGATCGCCCGCGTCAGGCGTTCGAGCACCGGCCGCTCGACGCCGACATCCTTGAAGCCGACATGGCGCAGGCCCAGCGGCCGGATCAGCTCGATGACGTCGAGACAATCCGTCACCGTGCGGTCGTTGCGGGTGAGCATGAAGACGAAATCCATCGCCCGCCATGATGGCCGCGCCGGACCCCGCCGACAAGCCGCCCGCACGGGTGGAACATTGGCCGTCCTTTGGTGTTGCCGCTTTCGATGGAATCCGATCTCGACCACCCCGCGGCGGCGCGCCAAGCGGGGCTGACCCATATCCGCGACGACGCCCCCGGCATCCGCCGCGAGCCCACGGGCAGCGGATTCGATTACACTTGGCCCGATGGCCGACAGGTGCGCGACGAGGACACCCTGTCGCGCATCCGCGCCCTGGCCGTGCCCCCGGCCTGGATCGAGGTGTGGATCGCGCCCGATCCCTTAGGCCATCTCCAGGCCACCGGACGCGACGCGCGCGGGCGCAAGCAATACCGCTATCACCCGCGCTGGCGCGCCGTGCGGGACGAAAGCAAATTCGGCCGCATGCTGGCCTTTGGCGAGGCGCTGCCCCGCCTGCGCCAGCGCATCGACGCCGATCTGCGCCGCCGCGGCCTGCCGCGCGAGCGCGTGGTGGCGGCCGTGGTGCGCCTGCTCGAACGCGGGCTGATCCGGGTCGGCAACACCGAATACGCCCGCGACAACCACAGCTACGGCGCCACCACCTTGCGCGACGAGCATGTCGAGATCGACAACGCGACGCTGAGCTTCGAATTCCGCGCCAAAAGCGGCAAGACCCAGACCCTGCGCCTGCGCGATCCC
>JADFZP010000210.1:0-2311 GCA_015232485.1 Alphaproteobacteria bacterium | reverse complement strand
CTTCGAATTCCGCGCCAAAAGCGGCAAGACCCAGACCCTGCGCCTGCGCGATCCCCGCCTGGCCCGCATCGTCGGCCGGGTGCGCGACCTGCCGGGGCAGGAGCTGTTCCAATATGTCGACGAGGCCGGCATGCGCCACACGGTCGGCTCGGCCGACGTCAACGAGTACCTGCGCGAGGCGATGGGCGAGGCGTTCACCGCCAAGGACTTCCGCACCTGGGCGGCGACCGTGCTGGCGGCCGGCGACCTGTGCGGCGAGACCCCGCCCGAGACCCGGACCGAGGCCAAAAGGCGGGTCAAGCGGACCATCGACGCGGTGGCGGCGCGGCTGGGCAACACGCCCGCCGTTTGCCGCAAAAGCTACATCCATCCCGAGGTGCTGGACGCCTTCGCCGATGGCCGCCTGTCCGTTCCGCGGGCCGAGCCCCGGCCGGGGCTGGGCCGCGACGAAGCGGCGGTGCTGGTTTTTCTCCGCCACTTGAGCGATCCGGCCAAAACATTCTGTCGAAATTAACCGTTTTCGTCTTCATCTTGATCCCAAAGGGTTCGGAGGGGACGATGGACTGGCTGGCGCAATCCGGTTTGACGCCGCACGGCTTCTGTCTGAGCTGGGACTGGCGGCTGATCACCGCCCATGTCTTGGCGGACCTCTTCATGGCGATCAGCTACGCCGGCTGCGGCGCGCTGATCTTCTGGTTCGGACGCCGCCGCCCCGACATGGGGCCGGCCGTGCTGTTCAACGCCCTGGGCACCGTCTTCGTGATGTGCGGCATCACGCATCTCAGCGACATCGCGACCATCTGGATGGCCGGCTACGAGCTGCAGGCCGTCTTGAAGGTGAGCAGCGCCGCCGCCTCGATCACCACCGTGACCATCCTGGTCTCCTTGGCGCCGCGCGCCCTGGCGGTTCCCTCGATCGCCCAACTGCAAGAGGCCAACGCCCGGCTGGCGAGCGAGCGGCGAACCCACGCCGCCACGGCGGCCCGGCTGGCCCAGTTGGGCGACGCGGTCGAGCAGAATCCCAACATGATCATCGTGACCGACCAGGACGGCACCATCACCTATGTCAACCGCGCCTTCGAACGCCTGACCGGCCACGACCGCGCCAATGTGACGGGGCGAAAGCCGTCGATCCTACGCTCGCCCGACACGCCGCAATGGGTCCACGAAAATCTGTGGCAGGCCATTCGCGCCCGCGAGGTGTGGCGCGGCGAGTTGAAGGACGTGCGCAGCGACGGCACCGTGCTGTGGGTGTCGGCCAGCATCGCGCCGCTGCGCGGCCTCGACAACGAGGTGACCGGCTACGTCGCCATCCACCAAGACATCACCGACCGCAAGCTGGCCGAGGAGGAACTGATCCAGGCCCGCCGCCAAGCCGACATCGCCAACCGCGCCAAAAGCGAGATGCTGGCCAATATGAGCCACGAGCTGCGCACCCCGCTCAACGCCATCATCGGCTTTTCCAGCGCCATGCGGATGGAGATGTTCGGCCCGCTGGGCGCTCCGAAATACGGCGAATACATCGGCGACATCCTGTCCTCGGCCGAGCACCTGCTGGAACTGATCAACGACGTTCTCGACATGTCGGCGATCGAGGCCGGCAAGATCAAGCTGTTCGAGGAACGCTTCGCGCCGGCCGGGGTGGTCGACGCCACCTTGCGCCTCGTCGCCCAGCGCGCCGCCGAGGGCGGGGTGAGCCTGGCCTTCCGCGACGACCTGCCCTGCGAGGTGATCGCCGACGAACGCCGCTTGAAGCAGGTGGTCATCAACCTGCTGACCAACGCCATCAAGTTCACTCCGCCCGGCGGCACGGTCACCGTCTCGCTGTCGCGGGCCGGCGATGGCGGCGTGCTGCTGGCCGTCAAGGACAGCGGCATCGGCATGGACCCCGACGAGATCGAAAAGGCCCTGCAGCCCTTCGGCCAGGTGGACGGCAGCTTGCAGCGCAAGCACGAAGGCACCGGGCTGGGCCTGCCGATCTGCATCGGCATCATGGAATGCCATGGCGGCTATCTGGTGATCGCCTCGGCCAAGGGCGTGGGCACCGAGGTCAAGGTCGTGCTGCCGCCGTCGCGGGTGGTCAGGGGCGAAAGCGTGGCCCCTTGATCGGCGGGCCGTGGCGGCCCACCATCGGCGGATGCGCATTCCTCCCTTGCTCGCCCTGCTGCTGTTCTTCGCCCCGCCCGCCTGGGGCTTGGCCCGTCACGAGATCACCGCGACGCTCGATCCGGCGACGCGCTGGCTAAGCGTGCTCGACGTGCTGACCGTCGAGGGCGGTCGGGTCGATCTGGCGCCGGCCGCCGGCCTGCGG
>JADFZP010000209.1 GCA_015232485.1 Alphaproteobacteria bacterium | reverse complement strand
CGCAAGATGGTGTTAACCACTTTGGCGGACTTCATTCCAAGCGGTCAAGACGCGATCCTCCAAAGCGTCCTCCCCTGCCCGGATTGCCCGCCAATGAATCTTCTGGTCCGCCTCGTCCTGCTGGTCTGCCTGGCCGTCCTACCGGCCATCGGCGTCCATTTCCACACGCAGGTGCGATTGCGCGAGGCCGGCGAGCAGGCCGTGCGCGAGGAGGCGCGCCGCATTCTCCACCTCGTCCAGGCCGAGCAGGCCCGCATTTTCGAAGGTATTCGCCAAGTTCTGCTGACGGTGCGCGAAACCCGGGTGCTGATGTCGGGAGAGGCGGCGCCCTGCCAAGCGTTCCTCGAACGGATCGGCACCCATCTGCCGGCCGGACAGGAGATTCACGTCACCGATCCCGCGCAGCGGGTCCTCTGTTCCAGCAATCGCGGGGCGGTTGGAATCTGGTTGGGTGACCGCGAGCATATCCGGCAAGCGCTCACCACCGGCACCTTCGTGATCGGCGGCCGCATCAATTCCAGGGCAAACGGGAAGCCGGCCGTGCCGTTCGCCATCGACTATCGGCGGGGCGACGGCCGTCGAGGCGTGGTGACCATGACGGTGGGGCTCGACTGGCTTCATGCGAGCATGGCTGGCAAGCCGCTGCCGCCCAACACCTCGATCATCCTGGCCGATCGCCATGGCGCCCCACTGGCCCAGATTCCCGAACCGCCGGGCGGCGACGGCGCGCTGCCCGCCGCTTATGAGGGGCTGATCGCGCGGACCACCGACGGGACCGTCGAGTTGCTCGATCCCGAAGGCGTGCCGCGCGTGGTCGCCTATTCGCCGGCCGACGCCGGGATGCGGGGACTGTTTTTCGCGGTCGGCCTGGACAAGCGCGTGGTGCGGGCCCCGGTCGAGACGGCTTGGCGATTTGGCCAGTTTTCCCTCGGGCTGGCCTTGGCGGCGGCGATCGCGGCGGCGATCGGCGCGCATCGCCTATGGCTGAAGCGGCCCATCGAGGCGATCGTGGGGGTGGCCGAGGGCTGGTCGCGCGGCGATTTCTCGGTCCGCTTGCAAGCGCGGGGAATCGAGGAGATCGCTCATCTGTCATCCGCCCTGAACGCCGTCGCCGAGGCCGCCGCCGATCGCGAGCGCAGCCTTTCACTCGCCGCCTCGGTCGAGCGGCGCATGGCCGACATCTTCGCCAGCATCAGCGACGGCGTGGTCGAGGTCGGCGCCGACGGACGCATCGCCTTCGCCAATGACAAGGCGCGGTCCCTGCTGGCGAGTGGACGACGGCTGGTCGGCGAGGATCTGCGCGACATCCTTCCCAACCCCGAGTTCCGCGCCGCCTTCGAGCGGGTGGCGGAGACCGGTCGGGCCGAGGAGGTCGAATCCTGGCACGAGGGCGGCGCCCATTGGTTGACCGTGCGCGCCGTGCGCTCGGCCGAGGGCATCGCCGTCGCCATCGCGGACGTCACCGCCCGGCGCTCGGCCCAACTGGCCCTGCAGCAGGCCGACCGCGAGCGGCGAGCGGCGCTGGCCCAACTCGAGACTCTTCTGGAGAACGCGCCGTTGGGCTTCGCCTTCTTCGATGCCGAGCACCGCTTCGTGCGGCTGAACGACGTGCTGGCGCGAATCGACGGGATGTCGGCCGCGGCCCATCTGGGGCGTCGCGTCGAGGATCTGATGCCGGCCAACGGCGCCGCCATCATTCCCATCCTGGACGAGGTTCTGGCCACCGGTCGCGCGGTCGCCCATCACGAGATGTCCGGAGAGACCCCCGCCCAGCCCGGTGTGCGAAGGCACTGGCTGACCAGCTTCTACCCGGTCGATTCGCCAGGCGACAGCCGGCATGTCGGCGCCGTGGTGATGGAGATCAGCGCCCTCAAGGAGGCCGAGCGCGCGTTGCGGGCCGCCAAGGAGGAAGCCGAGGAAGCCGATCTCGCCAAATCGAAATTCCTGGCCGCCGCCAGCCACGATCTGCGCCAGCCGGTGCAGGCGTTGCTCCTCCTGGCCTCGGCCCTGCGCAATGCGCTCGATCGGCACCCGGCCCAGCGGCTGGTCGATCACGTGACGGTTTCGGTGCAATCGTTGCAGCAGCTTCTGGAAGCGTTGCTCGACGTCTCGCGCCTGGATGCGGGCATCGTCGAGGCGGACATCCGCGCCGTGGGGATCGGCGAATTGCTGGATCGACTGCGCGACGAGTACGCCCCGGTCGCCGCCGCCGCCGGCCTGCGCCTCCAGGTCGTTCGCTGCGGTGGCACGGTGGCCACCGACCCGGTGCTGTTGCAGCGCGTGCTGCGCAACCTGGTCGAGAACGCCATTCGCTATACGCGAAAAGGCGGCATCGTGGTTGGCTGTCGGCGGCGCGGCGACCGCCTGCGCATCGACGTCGTCGACAGCGGCATCGGCATCCCGCCCGAGGAGCATCGCCGCATCTTCCGCGAGTTCGTGCAGATCGACAACCCGGCGCGCGACCGCAACCTTGGACTGGGACTGGGACTATCGATCGTGAAGCGCTTGGCCGAGGTGCTGGATGCCCGCATCTTCGTCGAGTCGACGCCTGGGGTCGGCTCGCGTTTCTCGGTCGAAATGGCCCGCGGCGCGTCCGCGGTCGAGCCGGCCCGCCCCGCCATCGTCGATGCCCGCGGCTTGGCGGGAAGCGTCCTGATCATCGATGACGAGCCGCTGTTGCGGCTGGCGCTGACCCTCCAACTGGGCGATTGGGGACTTGAGGTGATGGACGCCGCCGACGCGGATCAAGCCGTCCGTCACGTGCGCTTCACCGGCGTGGCGCCCGACGTGGTGATCGCCGATTATCGTCTGGCCGGCGGCCGAACCGGCATCGAAGCGATCGCGGCGGTGGCCGCCGTGGCCGGGCCGTCGCGACACTCCGTCGTTCTGACCGGCGACACCGCCCCCGACCGGATCGCCGAGGTGCGACGCAGCGGCCATCACCTGCTGCACAAGCCGGTCTCACCCGACGTCCTGCGCAAGCGGCTGGAGTCCTGGCTGTCCCGGTCGCCTGAAGCCGGGACCAGCGGCACCTCGATCGCGAACAGCGATCCCCCGCCCTCGGTCGATCGCAGCGACAGCGGATGATCGAGCAGCCGGGCGCAACGGCTGACCACCGACAGCCCCAGGCCGAGGCCGATCGAGCGGTCGCGGGCCTCGTTGTCGATCTGGTAGAAGTCCTCGAAAATCAGCGCGTGTTCGGCGGCGGGGATGCCCACCCCGCTGTCGTGGACCTCGATGCGCAGACGGTCGCCCCGCCTGCGGCAGCCGATCAGAACCCCGCCATTCCGGGTGTAGCGGATCGCGTTGACCACCAGGTTGCGCAGCATGCGCGCCAGCAGGACGGGGTCGCTGTCGATGATCGCCCCGCTGGGAACCACCCGCAGCGACAGGTTCTTGGCCGCCGCCACCGGCGCCGACTCGTTGGCCAGGCTGGCGAGGACGTCTTGCACCGGAAAGGCCTTGCGGTGGACCGGGGTGACGCCGGCCTCCAGCGTCGACACGTCGAGCAGCGCCGCCAACAGTTCCTCGCCGCTCTCCAGGGCCTTCGAGGCCATCTCGACCGCCGGGGAACTGTCGCTGTCCGCAAGTCTGTTGCGCAGCACCTCGAGGTAAAGCCGCAAGGCCTGGAAGGGTTGCCGCAGATCGTGACTGGCCGCCGCCAGGAAACGGGCCTTGGCGTGGTTGGCGCGATCGGCCTCGGCGCGCGCCGCCTCGGCCTCGCGGCAGCGGCGCTCCGCCTCTTCGGTCCGCTCGCGCACCGCGGCTTCCAGCTTGGCCCCGCGTTCGCGGTCGGTGGCCATCCGGTTCGCCGCCAAGATGTAAGCCATCGTCAGGACCGCCGCGGCCATCACGGCCATCACGGAATCGGCCAGCATGCGCTCGCGCCATCCGGCGATCACCGTGTCAAGCCCGATGCCGAAGCTGACGAACACCGGGCGGCCCTCGATCTTGCGGAAGGCGTAGATCCGTTCCGTGCCATCCACCTGCGCGACCGAGCGGAAGCTGCCCGCGTCCGCCTCGCGGGTGGCTCGCATGAATCCGCTTTGCGCCCCCAGCTTAAGCGGCGCCTTAAGACCGGGCTGGATGGCGATCACCTCGCCATCGGCCCGCACGATGGCGACCCGAACGTCGGCGTTGCCCTCGTTCAGCCGCTGGAAAATCGAGGTGAAGTAGGAGACGCGCATGCTGGCGGCGATCACGCCATCGAAGGTCTCGCCGTGGCCGCGTCGTCGCGCGACGACATAGACCCACTCGCCATCGATCCGGCTGCGGAACGCGCCGCTGACGTGAAACCCGGGCGATGCGCGGCTACGCACGAAGAATTCGCGATCCGACACGTCCGCCAACAGCGGTGCCGGCCGCGTGCCGGCCACCATGCGTCCCTCGGGATCGATCAGGAACAGATTGAGCACTCCGCCGGAGAATTTCAGCAGCGGACCGAGGTCCCGGTTTTCACCCAGTTCGTCCCAGGACAGGCCGCCGGTTCGGGCCTCGGCCAGTTCGACCATCATCTCCTGGGTTTCGAGCACCCGGCTGACATGCTCGTGCAGCAGGTCGGCGTTCTTGCGGGCGTCGCGATGGGCGCCCGCGACGCGATCCTGCCATCCGGTCAAGGCGACCATGCCAAGCGCGATGGCCGGAAGAATGCTCCCGACCGCGATCGCCTTGCCGTAATCGCGCCAGTCCATGCGCCGCCCGTGCCGATCCCTCGATCGGGCGACCCTAGCGGAGCCCGACCGCGCCGGCCATCATACCTAAGGGAGGGATTGGGCGCTCAGAACGGGATTTCGTCGTCCAGGTCGGCCGGGCGGTCCCAGCCCGAGCCGCCTCCGCCACCGCCCGACCCGCCGCCACCGGCCGCGCCACCGCCACCTTGCGGGCCGGACGAGCGCGGTTGGGACTGACCACCACCGCCATAGCCGCCCTCGTCGTAGCCGCCGCCGCCACCGCCGGACTGGCCGCCACCGCCGCCACCCTCGCCGCGCCCGTCGAGCAGGGTCAATTCGCCCTTGAAGCGGCCGAGCACCACCTCGGTGCTATAGCGTTCCTGGCCGCTCTGGTCGGTCCATTTGCGGGTCTGGATCTGGCCCTCGACATAGACCTTCGAGCCCTTGCGCAGGTAGCGCTCGGCGATTTCGGCCAGATTCGGATTGAAGATCGCCACGCGATGCCACTCGGTCTTCTCGCGGCGCTCGCCGGACTGGCGGTCCTTCCAGCTTTCCGAGGTCGCCAGCGACAGATTCACGATCTTGCCGCCATCCGGCATGCTGCGGACTTCGGGGTCACGGCCGAGATTTCCGACCAGAATGACCTTGTTGACGCTGCCAGCCATGCTCAACGCTCCCGTATGTGTCCGCGAACGCAATTTATGGCCCTCGCGTTCTCGCCGCAAAGGAAATCGCAGCCGCCCTTGTTCGAGTCGGAACGACCGGCTTTTCCTCTGCGCTTGACCGCTGCCCGCCATGCGCCCATTTGCCTTGCCGCGACCCGCCGAAGGTTCTAAAGCTAACGCTCCGGACGCGGCATTGGAACCTTTGGTGGATTCATGTCATCAGCGATACGCGTGCGCGGCGCGCGAGAGCACAATCTAAAGAACATCGACGTCGACATTCCCCGCGACCAGTTGGTGGTGATCACCGGCTTGTCGGGATCGGGCAAGTCTTCGCTGGCCTTCGACACCATTTATGCCGAGGGCCAGCGCCGCTATGTCGAGTCGCTGTCGGCCTATGCGCGGCAATTCCTTGAACTGATGCAAAAGCCCGACGTCGACTCGATCGAGGGCCTGTCGCCGGCCATCTCGATCGAGCAGAAGACCACGTCGAAGAATCCACGCTCGACGGTCGGCACGGTCACCGAGATCTACGACTATCTGCGCCTGCTGTTCGCCCGTATCGGCGTGCCGCACTCGCCGGTCACCGGGCTGCCGATCGAAAGCCAGACGGTCAGCCAAATGGTCGACCGCATCCAGGAGATGCCCGAGGGCACCCGCCTCCTCCTGCTGGCGCCCGTGGTGCGCGGCCGCAAGGGCGAGTACCGCAAGGATCTGCTCGACCTGCAAAAGAAGGGTTTCCAGCGGGTCAAGGTCGACGGCCAGCTTCACGAAATCGACGCGGTTCCGGCGCTGAACAAGAAGGTGAAGCACGACATCGAGGTGGTGGTCGACCGCCTGGTGGTGCGCGAGGGCCTGGGCGCCCGCGTGGCCGACAGCCT
>JADFZP010000208.1 GCA_015232485.1 Alphaproteobacteria bacterium | reverse complement strand
GGCCAGCGCCACCAGCGGCGTCCAGCCGAGCAGCGACCCGGCCACGCCGAGCGCCAGGGCCGGCGCCGCCAGACGCAGGGACCAACGCCCCAGGGCCGCGTCGACCGGCGGCGACAGGGCGAACATCGGAACCAGCACGGGGCTGAAGGCGAAGATCAGCATGCCCATGAAGCCGAAGCCCGCCGCCACCGCGTGGGCCGCCCCGGCCGCGTTGTGATCGGGCAGGAAGCCGGCCGTGAAATCGGCGGTCAGCAGCAATCCCAGCACCGCGAAGGCGGCCAGCGAGGCGACCGCCACCCAGGCATGGCCGGTGACCAACGGCAGGTCGTCGACCCGACGCAAATTGTCGGCGAGCAGCAGCAGGACGCCGACCAGCGCGCCACCGGCGTGCAACGCCCAGATCTCGCCGCCGACCATGCCCCAGGCGAGCACCGGCGCGCCCAACACATGGCAGGCCATCACCACCCGCGCCGCCGTCAGCGAACGCAACGGCCGTTTGGTCGCCACCGGGAGAAGCTGGAACGAGGCGCCCATCGCGGTGCTGACCAGAACGCCCAGCGTGATCAGATGAAGAGCGCCCAGCGCCGGCCCCAATCCCCCCTGGAAGCCGATGGCCCCGTCGCCCCACAGGGTCAGGGCCAGCCAGCCGGCGACGTGGAACGCCACCGCCGCGCCGAAAAAGCCGAAGGGGAGCGACGGCGGCAGCAACCGGCTGCGCGCGCCAAGCATGAAGCCGCCGAACATCAGGACACCGTCCGGGTCAGGCGCAAGCGCACCTCGCCGGGTTCGCCGGACAGGGCGGCCCAGTTCCAGCCGCGCTCGGCGAGTTCCGGATAGAGGTATAGGGGTTCGCGCTCGTGATGGACGATCACCGGCAGCCCCGGCGGCAGCACCACCAGAAGCCTGAGGATCGACACCATGGGCTGCGGCGCCGCCAGCCCGCGCACATCGATATGAACCTCGCCCTCCGTCCGCCAGACCGGAGCGCCAACCTCGGCCATCGGGCAATTGTCGCGGGCCATGGCGGGCAATTCCGATTGCCCGCCGTCGCGGCGGAAGCTGACCCGCCAGCGCCCCTCGCCCAAGGCTTGCGAGAATGACGAAAATCCCATCCCGCGGAGGACGTGCCGCATGGGCATGGGGTCGAAGGGCGCCTCGACGGCGAGCACCGCGTCGTCGGGAACGGCCATCGCGGCGTCGATCACCGCGCCCAAGGGATCAAAGCCATCGGCCAGCAAGGCGCAGGCATCGACGGTTGCGACGACGTCGGCCGTGTTCAGCCAGGGCGGGGTGTCATTCGGGTTCATCTCGGGTTCCCAGGTGCAGTCGCGACCTTGCCGCGATCTCGGACCTAGGTACCTTGACTTTTGTTAAGGTTCAACAATCGAGCGACCCCTGGCAGAACTGGCGCAGGGCGGTCAAATCGGCCACCACCACCTCCCTGCCCCGCACTCCGACGCCGACCGGCTTCAAGCGGGCCAGCGCCCGTGACAGGCTTTCCGGCGTGATGCCGATCCGGCTGGCCAGCACCGCCTTGGTGAGCGGCAGGCGCAGCCGCGCCTCGCCCTCGGCGGTCGCCTCGGTGAGCGACAGGATGAACGAGCCCAGCCGCTGAACCGGGGATTTGCTGCGCAGATCGCCGATCTCGCGCAACAGGTGGCGCTGCCAGCGGCTAAGGCCGGCCAGCATCTCGAACGCGAACTTCCGGCGCTCGGACAGCCGGCGCAAAAAGGGCGCCGCCGGAATCCGCAACAGCCGCGTGCCGGGAGTCGCCTCGGCGTTGAGGGGGAACGAGCCCGACGAGAAGATCGCCGCCTCGGCGAAGGTCCAGCCCTTTTCGATAACCTCGATCACCGTCTGATCGCCGCGCTCGGTCAGCGCGAAAAGATTGACGCGCCCCTCCAGCACCAGGAAAAAGCGATCCGCCGGATCACCCTGGCTGAACAGCAACCCGCCATCCGTCATGCCCAATTCCGAGGCGGCGTCCAGCAGGAAGGCCAAGTCGTCCTGGGCGATGCCGGCGAACAGCGGGGTGGCGGCCAGCACCGCCGCGTCGGCGGGAGACAACATGCGCATCAGGCCAGATCCTCCTCAAGGGAGAAGCGGCGCAGCCGCGCCACGTCGGCCACCGCGACGACGCCGTCGGGACAACTTTTGACGCCGACCGGGGCAAGGCGGGCCAGGGCGCGCGACAGGCTTTCCGGCTTCATGCCCAGCTTTTCGGCGACCAGCCGCTTGTCGTAGGGCAACCGAAGCTCGACGCTGCCGTCCGACGCCTCGGTCAAGGTCAGCAGGAACCCGCCAAGTCGCTGGGCGGTGGTCTTCAGCTTGAGTTCGGCGATCTGGCGCACCAAGACGCGCAGCCGGAACGAGATGCCGCCCAGCATCGACAGGATCAGATCGAAGCGGGGCTCGAGCCGGGCCACGAAGCCCGCGCCCGGTACGCGCAGCAGGCGCGCCGCGTCAAGCGCTTCGGCGCCAACCGGGTTGGGGCCGTGGTCAAACACCGCGGCCTCGCCGAACAGGGCCGGCGCCCCGAGGATTTCGACCGTTTCGGAACGTCCGCCGGTCTCGGCGGTCAGTCGCACATGGCCCGAGAGCAGCACGAAAAAATCGCAGGCCGGCTCGCCCGCCCGCAGGAGCACCGCCCCGGCTTCCCGATCCTCGATCACCGCATCGGCCAGCAAGGCGGCCAGATCGGGGGTGGACACGCTGGCGAACAGCGGGACCATCCTCAATTGAAGCGCGATTTCCGCGCCATACGAGGCTGTCGGCATGACCTTCGACCGAACTCCCTGACCTTTGGCCGGAATTGACCGCCATCAAATGAGGCGCATTCCCTTTGCGACAGAGTGACAGGATCGGGCCAATCCGGCAATCACGAGCAGGGCGAGGTGCGCATTGCGTCATTTCCTTCGGCGGCACCAGCCGTCCGCCTGCCGCCGACGGGCGCTCAAAGCGGGGCTGGGCGCCCTGGTCGGGCTGGCGGCGGTCGCGCTGCTGGGCGAATGGGCCGGCCTCCCCTTGCTGATCGCCCCGTTCGGAGCGACCTGCGTGCTGTTGTTCAGCGTTCCCGAAAGCCCGCTGTCGCAGCCCGCCAACGTGATCGGCGGCCATTTGCTGGCCGCCTCGGTCAGCGTGGCCGCCGACGCCCTGCTGCCGCCGGGACCGGCCAGCATGGCGCTGACCGTCGGGCTGGTGATCACCTTGATGGCGATGGCGCGGCTGACCCACCCGCCGGCCGGCGCCGATCCTTTGGTGATCCTGCCCGGCCATTTCGGCTTCGAATTCGTGCTGGCGCCGATCCTGGTGGGCAGCGTCGCGCTGGTCCTGATCGCCACCATGGTTCATCGATTGCCGCCGCGCACCGCATACCCCATGCGAATGCCCCCGAATCGCATTTGACCCGCCTAGGCCGCTACCACCATGGTGGGGGACCTCCCCCAGCCGTGGTCCGGTGCATCTGCCCATGTGGTTCGCCAAACGAAAGCCGGGGCCTTATGCTCCGATCGTCATCATCGCCGTGCTCGGCCTTTTGCTGACGGCGGGGTCCATGATCCTGTTCGAGCGGGCCCACCAGCGCGAACAAACCGCGCGCTTCGGCCAGGAGGTGAGCGAACGCGCCAGTCTGCTGGCCGAGCGCCTGAACCGCGACGTGTCGATCATCCGCGGCGTCGATTCCTATGCCTCCGTCACCCCGGGCCTGACCGGCGGCCATTTCCGCGCCTTCGCCCGCGAACAGGTGCGCGACTCCGAAGTGGTGCAGGCGCTGGAATGGATCTCGGTGCTGCATGATCACGAGCGGCCGATGTTCGAGGCGCGCATGCGGGCCATGGGCTACCGCGACTTCGCCATTCGCGAGCTCGACGACGCCGGCCGGCTGGTTCCCGCCGCGACCCGCGCGCGCTATCTGCCGGTCACCCAGGTCGAGCCGCTGGCCGGCAACGAGGCGGTGCTGGGCCTCGACCTCGCGTCCGATCCCAAGCGAAGCGAGGCCCTGCGGAAGGCGTGCCAGGAAGATCGCGCCATCATCACGCCCCAGTTGCGCCTCGCGCAGGAAGGCGCCGGCGTGCTGGTGGTCAGCCCGGTTCATGCGCCGGGCGAGGCGGCGACCTGCGACGAGGGCCTGCGCGGCTATGTGGTCGGGCTGTTCCGGATATCGCTGATCGTGCGCAAGGCCTTGGAGGGTTCGGCGCCCTATCCAGTCGACCTTTATCTTTATGACGAGGATGATGGTGGCGCGCTCCATTACGAGCCCTCGGCGCTGCACGTCCAGGCGCCCGCTCCGCTTTCCAAGGCGGCGGTGCTCGCCGGTCCCCACCTGTCGCAGCCGATCGCCGTGGCCGGACGCACCTGGTCGCTGATCGCGCGGCCGCTTCCCGAGCTGCTGGCCGCGCCGCGCCCCTTCCTGCCCTGGGTTCCGCTGGCCGGTTTGGTGATGACCGCCGGTATCTGCGCCTATCTGGCCGGAGGGGAAAGCCGCCACCGCCGGCAGCGCCTGCTGACCGAGGCGCTGGCCGCCAGCAACGCGCGGCTGGAGGACGAGGCCGCCGTGCGCGGGCACGTCGAAGAGAGCCTGAAGGTGCGGACGCTGACCCTTAGCCGGCGGGTGCGCGAGGTCAACGGCCTTTACGCCCTATCCAAGCTGTCGACCGATCCCGCGCTGGGCTGGCGGCAGGTCTGCCGCCAAGCCGTCGATCTGCTGCCGCGCTCGGCCGGCGGCGTCGAGGACGCCGGAGCGCGGGTCACCGTGGAAGGCGAGGTGTTCGAAAGCAGCGGCTTCCGCGCCCTGGGACGACGGGTCTCGTGCCCGGTGCTGGCCGATGGCCGCACGGTCGGCGAGATCGAGCTGTTCCTGCTCGACGATGGCGGCGGCGACGACAACGCCTTCCTTTCGGCGGCCGCCGAAATCCTGGGGCGGCACATGCAGGCGCACCGCACCCAGAAGGCGCTCGAGGCCGCCAAGGCCAGCGCCGAGCGGGCGACCGAGGCCAAGGCGCGCTTCTTCGCGGCGGCCAGCCACGACCTGCGCCAGCCCCTTCAGGCCATGCACCTGTTCCTCCACATCCTGCGCCAGCGCCTCGACGACCCCAAGAGCATCGACATCGCGTCGAAGCTGGGCGAGGCGATGAAGACCGCCGATGGTCTGCTCGACGCGCTGCTCCAGGTCGGCCGGCTGGACGCCGGCACCGTGCAGGCCGAACCGACCGAATTCGCGGTCGGCGATCTGCTGACCCGGCTGGGCGACGAGTTCTCGTTGCAGGCCCGCGCCAAGAACCTGCGCCTCGCCGTGGTGAAAAGTAGCGTCGCGGTACGCAGCGACCCGGTGCTGCTGGGCCGCGTGCTCGGCAATCTGCTTAGCAACGCGCTCCGCTATACGCGGCGCGGCGGCGTCGTGCTGGGCGCCAGGCGGCGCGGGAACATGCTGCGGCTGATGGTGGCCGACAGCGGCATCGGCATCCAGCCGCACGAGGTGGACAGCATCTTCCAGGAGTTCTACCAGGTCTCGAATCCCGAGCGCGATCAGGCGCGCGGCCTGGGGCTGGGATTGGCCATCGTCGACCGCATGGCCCGCCTACTGGGGCACCAGGTCCAGGTGACCTCGGTGCCGGGGCGTGGCTCGTGCTTCTGCATCGACGTGCCGATCGCCGCCGGTCCCATCCAGGCCCCCGTCCCCCCGGTGACCACCGACAGCCCCGCCTTGGTCGGGCTTCTGGTCGCCGTGGTCGAGAACGAGCCCAGCCAGCGCGAGGGCCTCGATCTGCTTCTCACCCAATGGGGCTGCACGGTGGTGTCGGGCGCCTCGGCCGAGGAGGTGGTGAGCGGATTGGCGCGGCGGCGACCCGACCTGGTGCTCAGCGACTTCCGGCTGAAAGGTGGGCAGACCGGGCTGGACGCGTCGCGGCGCATCCTGGCCGCCACCGGCGCCGCCGCCCCTTGCGTGATCCTGACCGGAGACACCAGCCCCGAGCGCATCAAGCAAGCGCAGCAGAGCGGATTCCGCCTGCTGCACAAGCCCGTCGATCCGCCCGTGCTGATGGCCCTGCTGCACGATCTGGTGCGCCGCGAGCGCAGGCGCGCGGCGATCTGATACGGCGCCGTCCGCTTCGTCATGGCCGACGCGGCTCCGTGGGGGAAACGTGGGATGCCCGTGTCAAGCACGGGCAATTCGCCGCCCGCTTCGTCATGGCCGGACTTGATCCGGCCATCCACGCGGCTCCGTGGGGGAAA
>JADFZP010000207.1 GCA_015232485.1 Alphaproteobacteria bacterium | reverse complement strand
GCGCGCCCGGCGAGGGACGAACAAGAGAACAGGGGATTCATGATGGACGACAACGAGACGAAGCGAGGTCTGGGCCGCCGCGAATTCCTGCGCCGGGCCGGCCTGGGCGCCGGGGCAGCCGGAGTGGCGACCATCGCCGCCGCGGCGATCGGACCCGACGCCATCGCGGCCGAGCGGCCGCAAAACGGCGGCTACGCCGAGACCGAACACGTCAAGCGCTACTACGCCACACTGGCGCGTTTCTAGGAGGTTTGGGGCCATGCTCATCAAGAAGAGCGAGGGGACGTCGCGCGCGTCCCGCATGACCGGGGCGCTTCCGGGCGTCAGCGCGGGAATGCTCGATCGGCGCACCTTCCTCAAGCGGTCGGGCCTGGGGGCCGGCGCCGCGCTGGGCATGGCGGCCTTGCAGCCGGCCATGGTCCGTCCGGCCGAGGCGGCGCCCGGAGCGACCGGCGAAATCGTCAAGAAGCTGTCGATCTGTACCCATTGCTCGGTCGGCTGCACGGTGGTCGCCGAGGTCCAGAACGGCGTGTGGATCGGCCAGGAGCCGGCCTTCGACAGCCCGATCAATCTGGGCGGGCATTGCGCCAAGGGCGCCTCGGTGCGCGAACACGCGCACGGCGCCAAGCGGCTCAAATACCCGATGAAGCTGGAAGGCGGCCAGTGGAAGCGCGTCTCGTGGGACGAGGCGATCGGCCAGATCGGCGACAAGATGCTGCAAATCCGCCAGCAGTCGGGGCCTGATTCGGTCTATTGGCTGGGCTCGGCGAAGTTCTCGAACGAGCAGGCCTATCTGCTGCGCAAGTTCGCGGCGTTCTGGGGCTCGAACAACGTCGACCACCAGGCCCGCATCTGCCACTCGACCACCGTCGCCGGCGTCGCCCAGACCTGGGGCTACGGCGCGATGACCAACAGCTACAACGACATCCTGAATTCGCGCGCGATCTTCATGATCGGCTCGAACGCCGCCGAGGCCCATCCGGTGGCGATGATGCACATCCTGAAGGCCAAGGAGCAGAACAACGCGCCCTTGATCGTCTGCGACCCGCGCTTCACCCGCACGGCGGCGCATGCCGACGAGTACGTCCGCTTCCGGCCGGGCACCGACGTTCCGCTGATCTACGGCCTGCTGTGGCACATCTTCGAGAACGGCTGGGAAGACAAGGACTTCATCAAGAAGCGCGTCTGGGGCATGAACCAGATCCGCGACGAGGTCCGCAAATGGACCCCCGACGAGGTCGAGCGGGTCACCGGCGTGCCCGGCACCCAGGTCCACCGCATCGCCCGCCTGCTGGCCGAAAACCGGCCCGGCACCGTGGTGTGGTGCATGGGCGGCACCCAGCACCATGTCGGCAACAACAACACGCGCATCTACTGCGTGCTGCAATTGGCGCTTGGCAACATGGGCGTCTCGGGCGGCGGCACCAACATCTTCCGCGGCCACGACAATGTTCAGGGCGCCTCGGACATGGGGCTCGATGTGGCCTCGCTGCCCGGCTATTACGGCATCGTCGAGGCGGCGTGGAAGCATTGGGCGCGCGTCTGGGAGGTGCCCTACGACTCGCTGGTCGCCCGCTTCGTCGACAAGAAGATGATGGAGGCCAAGGGCATCCCGGTCTCGCGCTGGTTCGACGGCGTGCTTGAGACCAAGGAGAATCTCGCCCAGGCCGACAATGTCCGCGCCATGGTGTTCTGGGGCCACGCGCCCAACTCGCAGACCCGTCTGCCCGACATGAAGCGGGCGATGGAGAAGCTGGACCTGATGGTGGTGGTCGATCCCTACCCCACCCTGTCGGCGGTGTTGAGCGACCGCAAGGACGGCGTCTATCTGCTGCCCGCCGCCACCCAATACGAGGTCGACGGCTCGCGCACCGCCTCGAACCGCTCGGTCCAGTGGAGCGAGCAGGTCGTCAAGCCGCTGTTCGAGTGCAAGCCCGACCACGAGATCATGTATCTCTTCGCGCACAAGTTCGGCTTCGCCCCCGAGATGTTCAAGAACATCCCGGTGCAAGGCACCGTCCCGGTGGTCGAAGACATCCTGCGCGAGATCAACAAGGGTGTGCTGACCATCGGCTATTCGGGCATCACGCCCGAGCGCCTGAAGCTGCACCTGAAGCATCAGGCGACCTTCGACCCGGTGAGCTTGAAGGCGCAGGGCGGCCCGTGCGACGGCGAGTTCTACGGCCTGCCCTGGCCCTGCTGGGGCAATGGCGCGTCGCTCAAGCATCCCGGCACGCCCAACCTCTACGACACCTCGAAGCCGGTCAAGGATGGCGGCCTGTGCTTCCGCGCCCTGTTCGGCGTCGAGCGCAACGGCGAGAACCTGCTGGCCGAGGAATCCTATCCCGCCGGCTCGGACATCAAGGACGGCCATCCCGCCGTCACCCTGGGCCTGCTGAAGAAGTTCGGCTGGGACAAGGAACTGACCGAGGCCGAGATGGCGGTGATCGCCAAGATCGGCGGCGAGAAGATCGACGACGTGGCGTGGCACACCGACTTCTCGGGCGGCATCGTCCGGGTGGCCGTGTCGCATGGCCTGGCGCCGTTCGGCAACGCCAAGGCGCGGGCCGTGGTGTGGAACTTCCCCGACCCGGTGCCGCTGCATCGCGAGCCGCTTTACACCAACCGCCGCGATCTGGTCGGCAAGTATCCGACCTGGGCCGACGGCAAGGACTTCCGCCTGCCCATGCTTTACAAAAGCGTGCAGGACAAGGACGTCTCGGCGCAGTTCCCGATCATCCTCACCTCGGGCCGCATCGTCGAATATGAAGGCGGCGGCGAAGAGACCCGCTCGAATCCCTGGCTGGCCGAACTGGCCCAGGACATGTTCTGCGAGGTCAATCCGCGCGACGCCGGCAATGCCGGGGTGCGCGACGGCGAGCAGATCTGGGTGGTCGGCCCCGAGGGCGGCAAGGTCATGGTCAAGGCGATGATCACCGAGCGCGTGGCGCCCGGCGTGGCCTTCATGCCCTTCCATTTCGGCGGTCACTGGATGGGCCAAAGCCTGAAGGCGAAATACCCCGAGGGCACGGTTCCCTACGTTCTTGGCGAATGCGCCAACACCGTCACCACCTACGGCTACGACCCGGTGACCTGCATGCAGGAAACCAAGGTCACCCTGTGCCGCATCGAGAAGGCCTGAAGGAGCGACACTCATGGCCCGCATGAAATTTCTGTGCGATGCCGAACGTTGCATCGAGTGCAACGGCTGCGTCACCGCCTGCAAGAACGAGCACGAGGTCCCTTGGGGCATCAACCGGCGCCGCGTCGTCACCATGAACGACGGCAAGCCGGGCGAACGGTCCCTGTCGGTCGCCTGCATGCATTGCTCCGACCCGCCCTGCATGGCGGTCTGTCCGGTCGACTGCTTCTATCAGACCGACCAGGGCGTGGTTCTGCACAACAAGGATCTGTGCATCGGCTGCGGCTATTGCCTGTACGCCTGCCCCTTCGGGGCGCCGCAGTTCCCGCAGGCCAGCGCCTATTCGGGACGCGGCAAGATGGACAAGTGCACCTTCTGCGCGGGCGGCCCCGAGCAGACCGGCTCGGACGCCGAGTTGCGCAAATACGGGCGCAACCGCCTCGCCGAGGGCAAGCTGCCGCTGTGCGCCGAGATGTGCGCCACCAAGGCCCTGCTGGCCGGCGACGCCGACAAGGTGTCGGACGTCTATCGCCAGCGTGTGGTGGCGCGCGGCTTCGGCTCGGGCGCCTGGGGTTGGGGCACCGCCTATCAGCGGAAGGCCGGCAACGCCGGGGTCAAGTGATGACCGGGATACGTCGCGGTTCGCGGGCCGCCGCCGTCTTGGCGGCGGTTCTGCTCGCCGCCCCGGCCGCCCTGGCGATCGAGGCCAGCGTTCCCACGTCGGGGCAGAACAAGCCCAGCGATCCCGACATCTGGCGGGCGATCAAGGACGGCGCCATCGGCCAGCCGGGTGAGACCGGGGCCGACGGCCGTCTGATCAAGCCGCCGGTCGCCGGTTGCTCCGACAAGGTCGTCGGCTTCACCACCGCTTCGGTGAACGCCTACGTGCCGCCGGTCGGGCTGCCGCAGGGACAGGGGCCGACCATCGAGGCGATGGGCCTGCTCGCCGCGATTTTCGGCGCGGCGGCCGGCGTCGCGGCGATGCTGGCCCGCAATCTGGGCAAGCACCCGCAAGCGTGACCTTCGGGGCGAGGCAGCCATGAGCATCAGTAGACGCAATTTCCTGAAGGCGGCGACGGTCGGCGCGGTAGCCGCCGTCGCGGCGCCCGGCGACGCGGCGGCGCGCGGCAATCTCGCGATGCCGCCCCAAGCGCTGGGACTGCTGTTCGATTCCACCTATTGCGTCGGCTGCAAGGCCTGCGTCACCGCCTGCAAGCAGGCCAACGCCATTCCCTTCGCCACGCCGGTGCGCGAGGCCCATCGCGACACCTCGATCGACATCGGGGCCGGCGCGCTGAACGTCATCAAGGGCTATCGCCATGGCGACGCCAGCGTGAAGGACCGCGAGATCAACGGTTTCGCCTTCGCCAAGAAGTCCTGCATGCATTGCGTCGATCCGTCCTGCGTGTCGGTCTGCCCGGTCTCGGCCATGCAGAAGGCGCCGCTGACCGGCATCGTCAGCCATCACAAGGAAAACTGCATCGGCTGCCGCTACTGCGTCGCCTCGTGTCCTTACGGCGTGCCGCGCTTCGAATACGACCAGGCCTTCCCGGCGATCTCGAAATGCCAGCTTTGCCAGCATTTGAAGGCCGAGGGCCGCATTCCGGCCTGCGCCGAATCCTGCCCCACCGGCGCCACCCTTTACGGCCCGGTCAACCTGCTGAAGCGCGAGGCCGAACGCCGCCTCGCCATGACGCCGGGCACCATGTACAAGCCCGAGCGCGGTCAAGCCGGCTCGGGCGAGTTCGGACGGCCGCGCGCCGCTTCGACCTATGTCCAGCACATCTACGGCGACAAGGAATTGGGCGGCACCCAGGTGCTGCACCTGTCCGGCGTGCCCTTCGAGAAGTTGGGCATGCCGACCCTGCCCGACCGCTCCTACGCCTCGGTGTCCGAGACCATCCAGCACACCATTTACGCCGGCATGGCCGCGCCGGCCCTGGTGCTGGCCGGGCTGGTGGGTATCATCAGCCGCAACAAGAAGAAATCCGAACACGGCCCGGAGGATCGGTCATGAGTCACGCCCCCCGGCCGATCGGCGGCGGTCTAATCACGCCATTCACGCTGTTCCTGGCCGTGCTCGCCGCGATCGGCGGCTATTTCGTCCTCCAGCGTTTCATTTACGGCTTCAACGCGGCGGCCGCCTTCAACGACGGCTACACCTGGGGCATCTGGATCGCCTATGACGTGGTGATCGGCACCGCCTTCGGCTGCGGCGGCTACGTCATGGCGCTGCTGGTCTACGTCTTCAACAAGGGCCAATACCATCCGCTGGTCCGCCCGGCGCTGCTGGCCAGCCTGCTCGGCTACGGCCTGGGCGCCGTCTCGGTGGTGGTCGATCTCGGCCGCTACTGGAACATGTGGCACATGATGTGGCCGGGCTACGCCCAGCCCAATTCGGTGATGCTCGAGGTCGGGCTGTGCGTGGCGATCTACGTCATGGTGCTGTTCGTCGAGTTCTCGCCGGCCTTCCTGGAACGTTTCGGCCTGACCAATCTGAAGCGCAAGGTCGAGAAGTGGATGGTGCTGTTCATCGCCTTGGGCATCTTGTTGCCGACCATGCACCAATCCTCGCTCGGCACCATGATGGTGATCTTCGGCCACCAGATCCATCCGCTGTGGCAGACCACGCTGCTGCCGCTGCTGTTTTTGATGTCGGCGATCACCATGGGCTTCTGCATCGTGATCTTCGAGGCGAGTCTGGCGTCGGCCGGCTTCCGCCGCCCCGGCGAGGCCCACATTCTGGGCGGCCTGTCCGGTGTGATCATCGCCTTGCAGCTCGTCTGGCTGACCACCCGCTTCGTCGATCTGCACCTTGCCGGCAAGATGGATCTGGTGCTGGGCAGCGGCTGGCTGTCGGGCTTCTTCCTGGCCGAGATCGCGCTGTTCGCCCTGCCGGTGCTGTTGTTGCTGCCCAAAGCCAACCGCACCAGCCCGCGGCCGCTGTTCCTGGCCGCCGTCGCCATGCTGCTGGGCGGCTCGCTGTATCGCATCGACACCTTCCTGGTCGCCTACTTCCCGGCGACGCCCGGTTTCAGCTATTTCCCCTCGGTGCCGGAGATCATGGTCACGCTTGGCATCGTCGCCTTCGAGTTCCTGGCCTACATCGTCCTGG
>JADFZP010000206.1 GCA_015232485.1 Alphaproteobacteria bacterium | reverse complement strand
ACGTCATTCGTTTTCGATCATTCCCCCCGCCCCCAGCAACAGCCCCCGCACCCGCGCGACGTGGTGCATGCGCAGAAACAGCGCGATGGCCCCGCCGAGATAAAAAACGTTGAGGCCCAGCGCGGCGAAGAAGAAGTCGGCCCGGAAGCCTTGGCCGAACATCACGGCGCGCATGCCTTCGAAGACGTGGGCGGGGGGCAGCGCCCAGGCGATCGGTTGCAGCCAGACCGGCAGCACCTCGATCGGGTAATAGATGCCGGACAGCGGCGACAGGGCGAAGATCACCGCCCAGGCCATGCTTTCCGCCGACAGGCCGAAGCGCAGGATCAGCGCCGAGACCATCAGCGCCACCGCCCAGCCGGTCATCATCAGGTTGAAGAAGAAGGTCACCAGCGGCAGGCCGAGATCGAAGATGTTGTAGTGATAGAAGGGGATGGCCAGCAGGGCGGCGGGCAGCACGCCCATCACCGTGCGGATCAGGCTCATGACGACCAGCGCCACCACCAATTCGCCGGGCCGCAAGGGGCTGACCGAAAGGTGGCCCAGATTGCGCGACCACATCTCCTCCATGAAGGACAAGGCGAGGCCCAGATTGCCGCGAAACATCACGTCCCACAGCAACACGGCGCCCAGCAGCACGCCGGCCGCCTCGGCCACCCAACTGCTGTGGGTGTGGAAGAACTGCGTGATGAAGCCCCAGGTGATCATCTGCACGATCGGCCAATAGGCCATCTCGACCAGCCGCGGCCAGGACGAGCGCATCAGATAGACGTGGCGCAGGATCATCGCGCCGATCCGCCGCCGGCTTCCCGCCGCGATCACTGCGCGGCCTCGGGCATCAGCGAGCCCTGGCGGGCGATGTGCAGGAACACCTCCTCCAGCGTGGTGCGGCCATAGCGGTCGATCAGCGCGGCGGGCGCGCCGCGGTCGACGATCAGGCCCTCGCGCATCATCAGCACATGGTCGCACAGGCGCTCGACCTCGGCCATGTTGTGCGAGGCCAGCAAGATGGTGGCGCCGCCGGTCCGCGCGTAATCGCTTAGATAGCCGCGCACCCAATCGGCGGTGTCGGGATCGAGCGAGGCGGTCGGCTCGTCGAGCAGCAGCAGTTCCGGGCGGTTGAGCAACGCCTTGGCCAAGGCGGCGCGCGTCTTCTGCCCGGCCGACAGCTTGCCGTAGGGCCGGTCGAGCAGCGGCTGGAAATCCAGATCGGCGGCCAGTTCGGCGATCCGCCCGCGCAGATCGGCCACGCCGTACAGCATCCCGTACACGGTCAGGTTTTCGCGCACGGTCAGGCGCTGCGGCAGATCGACATAGGGCGACGAGAAGTTCAGACGCCCCAGCGCGTCGTAGCGATTGGTCAGCATGTCGACGCCCAGCACGCGGATGGCGCCCGAGCTGGGCAGCAGCAGGCCCAGCAGCATCGACAGCGTGGTGGTCTTGCCGGCCCCGTTGCCGCCCAAAAGCGCGGTGATCGAGCCTTGCGGCACGGTGAAGGACACGCCCTTCACCGCCACCACCGGCCCGAAGGATTTACGCAGATCGGCGACGTCGATGGCCGGAGGAGTCATGGCGGCTCATGTGGGGATGAAGCCCCGTCTGTCAACGCCGCCGCCGCAGCGTCGCGCCGCCGCGCCGCTTCGCCTCTTCGGCCAGCAACTGCTCGACGAAGCGGCCCTGGAACATGGTGATGCCGGCCGACTGGCCCCAATCGATGGCGCGCTGGTCGTCGACCCGGCACAGGATCATGCGCTGCGGCCCGATCCGCTTGATCGATTCCAGCGTCTGTTCGCCCGCCGCGCCGCCGGTCATGTCGGGGTCCCAGATCAGCTTGACCATGTCGACGCCCAGCCGGTCGCGGCGCATGAAGGGCAGGGTCTGCCAGTTCACCCCGTCGATGCAGACGCGATAGCTGCGATCATGGGCGAAGTCGCGCGCGAACAGGAAGGCGCCGGGATCGGCGAAGATGTCGATCTTCTGCAATTCCAAAACGATGGTGCCACGCGCCCCGGTCTTGATGTTGTCGTCGAACACCAAAAATTCCGGGGAGAGCAGCGTGGCGACGTTCAGATTGATCGAGATGTCGCCCGACAGGGTGCGGTCGTCGTGCTTGTTCAGCATGGCCAGCACGCGGCGGTCCAGCGTCTCGGTCAGGTTTTGGAACAGCCAGGGGCTCGACGCCAGATTGACGCTGGGCAGCAGCGTGTCGCGCAGATCGCCGATCGAGATGAACAACTCGTTGAACACCGGCTGCGGCGGCGCCTTGCCGACCACCGCGCACACCGCTTGGCGGCGCAGATGGTTGGACAGGTCGGCCTGGTTCAAGGCGTCTTCGACGCGGGCCAGAACCTGCGGGGTCAGCGGGTTGCCCTTGCGCGGCGCGCCGGCGGCGGCGTTGGGCGCGGCCTTGACCTGATCGAGGGCGCGCCGCTCCTCCTCCTCGCGGACCATGCCCTGGGCTTGGCCCAGCAGCTTGTCGTAATCCTTGCTCAGATGGTACCAGGTGGCGAACTCGCCCCGGCCGGGCGCGTCCTCGCTGAACAGCGGATCGTCGCTGAACAGGAAGCGCAGCTTGACGATCGAGGACTCGACGTCGTCCTGGCAGGTTTCCTTGTAGATGAAGATCATGTCGGTGTTGCTAAGCACGAAGATCTGGCCCATCAACTGCTTGACCAGATTCTCGAAGGTGTTCGCGGCGATCCGCACGTGATGCTCGCGGCGGTTCTGCGGGTTCAGCGCCGACAGATGGACATGCACCGCGGCCCGGTTCTTGCGGTGCTTCTCCAGCTTGCGAACATAGTCCAGCAGCAGCGACTCGTGGCTGGGCAGGCGCGGTTGGTTGCCGGACTTCATCATGCTCATGGCGTGACTCCGGCCTTGCGGCGGGACGGGGCGGTCACCTCGGGCAGGCCGTCGAGCCGGTCGAGATTGCCACATTCGGCGCGCGGTTTGCCGGTGATGACGCCACGCCGCTGGATGCATTGCGCGAAGGTGCAGTGGGCGCTCTTGTCGCAGCGCGCCATGGTCACCGCCGACAGCATGGCGTCGACATAGCGGCCCTGGAACTTCGAGATGCCCATGGTCATCGCCCATTGCAGCGACTGCTCCGAGTCGCAGCGGGTCAGGATGACCGGGTCCATGCCGATCTCGGCGAAGGCGTCGCGCAATTCGTCGGGGTGGTCGCCATCGGGCAGTTCCGGGCTCCACGCCACCTTGAACAGGTCGGCGCGGTAGCGGGCGACGTCCATGAAATGCAGCGACATCGGGTTCAGGCCGTCCAGCAGGACCTTGTGGCCGTAGTCATGCAGGAAATCGCAGGCCTGGAAATAGGCGCCGATATCGGCGAAGGCGTCGACCACCTGGAACTCGATGACCAGCTTGACCTGGCCCGACTGCGCCAGGGCGCGGAAGGCCGGGGTGGCGATGGTGCCGACATTGAAGTTCAGGCTGATCGTCTCGGGCGCCTTGCGCAGGGCCAGATCGCCGATCACGCCCATCATGCGCTGATCGAGGGTCAGGCTGAGATGCTGGAACAGCCATCGGTTGGTCAGCAGGTTGCAGTCCGGCGCCACCACCCGTTGCAGGTCGCCGACCGAGACGAAGAATTCCTGAAACATCACGGCGATGGTGTTGCGATCGGTCATGCCCACCGCCGATTGCCTGCGGACGATGCCGGCGACGTCGATGGTGCCCATGCGATCGAGCACGCCGCCCAGGCTTTTGGGATCGAGCGGCTTTTGCGGCTGGCCGACGCTCGGCGCCTCGCGGCTGCGGCGCTTGGCCTCCTCGGCCATCTTGCGGGAAAAGACCAGAAAGCCTTCGTAGTCGTATTCAAGATCGTGGCGCGTATAGAAACGATCGACCCCGTCGCCCGAATCCGAAAAGGTCAGCGGGTCCTTGTTGAACAAGGCGCGCAGCTTGTAGACCAGATTCTCGATGTCGGTGGGGTAGGCGTCCTTCGTCGTGAAGACGATGTCGCAATTGCCGAGCAGAAAGATTTGGCCGCGATTGGCGACCACGGTCGGTTCCAGGATGCGGACCGCGATGCGCAACTGCGCGTCTTGGCGGTTCTGCGGCCTCAACTTTGACAGGTGCAGGATATAGGCGACCCGGCCTTCGCGGATGCGGCCGATTCGCTCGGCGGCATCGAGAAGAAGACTCTCCTGCGTGACGACTTCCTGTCGCGGTGACGTGCCCGTCAGATTCATCCGATCACTTTCTCTGTGGGGCGCCCGTTCTGGGCCGCTTGCCCCGTCAACGTGGTTGGATCATTGTACCGGACGGAAACAGTATCACCCCGGACTTCGCACAGCAACCAGGGGCCGGAGTGCCAGCCACGTACCAATCCCGCGCATCCGCCGCCACCGCCCCGCGCGGCAGCCGCCTCTATGCGATCGGCGACGTGCATGGGCGCATCGACCTGCTCGACCGGCTGCTCGCGCTGATCGAAGCCGACGCCGCGACCAGCCCGGCGGCCCGCCGGGTGGTGGTCTTCCTAGGCGACTACGTCGACCGCGGTCCGTGCTCGCGCCAAGTGATCGACCGATTGGCGGCCGGCCCGCCGCCGGGATTCGAGTGGATCGCCCTGGACGGCAATCACGAGGCGATGATGCGAAGCTTCCTCGAAGACCCGTCGACCGCCCCGGCTTGGCTGCGCAATGGCGGCGACGCCACCTTGGCCAGCTATGTCGGCGCTTCGCCCAGAATCGGGGACATCCCCGCCGATTTGCGCGGCGCGCTCGCCGAGGCGCTGCCGGGCGCCCATCTGCGCTTCCTGTCCAGGCTTGGCCCCAGCCACGTCGAGGGCGGCTATTTCTTCGCCCATGCCGGGGTGCGGCCCGGCGTGGCCCTCGAATCCCAGTCGCGCGACGACCTGTTGTGGATTCGAGGCCCCTTCCTCGACCACGAGGGGTCGTTCGGCCGGGTGGTGGTGCATGGGCACAGCATCGCGCCGCGTCCCGTCGACCGGCACAACCGCATCGGCGTCGATACCGGCGCCTATGCCAGCGGACGCCTCACCGCGCTGGTCGCCGAAGGGGACTGGCACGGATTCTTGGCGGCCTTCGATTGACTCGCCTCACAGTCCCGCGGCTGATCTTCAATCAGCGGCTCAGAATTGATTAACGAAAGTTCTGTTGCCTAGTCGTGACGGCCGATAGCCTGATTCCGCCAACAGTGCGGAGAGGCGCCATGGAACACGGTGACCAGGTGGCGACGGCGGCGGTATACGACCGGTTGCTCGCCGCAGCCAAGAATTGCTTTCTTGCTGACGACTTCCACAACGTCAGCACTCGTCGGATTGCGGAGGAGGCAAACGTCAACGTATCCATGATTCGCTATTATTTCGGCAATAAGGAGGGGCTTTATGAGGAGATGATTCGGCATACGCTCAGCCCCCTGCTCGAGGTGCTGGACGGCCAGATGCTGAGCTCCCTGGAAGGTTTTACAGAATACCTTTGCTTATATTATCGCACGATGCTGGCGACGCCGGAGTTCCCTAGGCTCATTCTCAAGGTGCTGGCACTCAAGCACGGCCCTGGGCGGCGCTTCATTCAACAATTGCTGGAGAGGGGGCGCAGCCGCGGAGCAAAGCGCGTGAACGAGATGAAGCATAAAGGCTTGATCGGCGCCGAAATCGACCCGGACGTGCTGCGACTATCGTTCGTAAGTCTGGCAATCACACCCATGCTTCTGAAAGAGGTTTTCGAGGAACAGATTGAACGTCCGCTGGACGACACGTTTTTGGAAACCTTGGCGCGCTTCAACGGTCGGCTGATTGCCGCCGGACTGGCGTCGCTGACGAACGGGTGCCAGGAGGACACGCCATGACTCTTCAGCGGCGTCCACTCGTCGTCCGTGCCTTCGAAGTCGCGATGAGCATCTCCGAGGCGCTCCTCGGCTTGCCAAACCGAATTGTGCCACCCCCTTTCCGCTTGATGCAGATTGGGTCGTCATTCTGGCAGTCGCGTGCGCTTTATGTGGCGGCGAGGCTTGACCTTGCCACCATTCTGGCAGAGGGACGGCTGAGCACGCCGGACTTGGCAACGAAGGTTGGAGCTAACCCGCAGGCTTTGGGGCGGCTGCTGCGGCTGTTGGCTGCCATGGGTGTATTGGAAGAGGTTGAGCCGGGAGTCTGGAGAAACAACCGCCTGTCCGAGCCGTTGCGCTCAGATAGACGCGACAGCGTCCGCGCCATAATCCTGATGCACAATTCTCCGGAAATGAGCCGCCCCTGGTATGAGCGGCTTGAACAGGCGATTTTGACTGGGGCGGTGCCATTCGAGCTT
>JADFZP010000205.1 GCA_015232485.1 Alphaproteobacteria bacterium | reverse complement strand
GGGATCGGGCAGCGCCACCGGGCCGCTCACCAAGGTGACGCGGGCGCCCAGGACGGCCAGCGCGGCGGCGATGGCGTGGCCCTGCTTGCCCGACGAGCGGTTGCCGATGAAGCGCACCGGGTCGATCGGCTCGAAGGTCGGGCCGCTGGTCACCACCACATGGCGGCCGGCCAGCGGGCCGCCGCCCAGGGCGGATTCGATGGCCGCCAGGATGTCGGGAACCTCGGCCATGCGGCCCTCGCCGAACTCGCCGCAGGCCATCTCGCCGGAAGTCGGGCCGACCCGAAGGAGTCCGCGTTGCTCCAACACGGCCAGATTGGCCCGCGTCGCCGGGTGCTCCCACATGCGGACGTTCATCGCCGGGGCGACCAGCACCGGCTTGTCGGTGGCCAGCAACAGGGTGGCGGCCAGATCATTGGCCAGCCCGGCCGCCATGCGGGCCAGCAGATCGGCGGTGGCCGGCGCGACCACCACCAGATCGGCCTCGCGCGACAGCCGGATGTGGCCCATCTCGGTCTCGTCGGTCAGCGAGAACAGATCGTCATGCACCTTTTCACCGGACAAGGCGGCCAGCGACAACGGGGTGACGAATTGGGAACCCCCGGCGGTGAGCACGCAACGCACGCCCGCGCCGCGTTCACGTAAACGGCGGATCAAATCCAGACTCTTATACGCGGCGATTCCGCCGCTGATGATGAGAAGGATGCGCCTACCCTCGAGCACGACGGGAATTCCTTTTTTTCTACGTCCGGTGCTTGTGGTTAGAAGGTAGCCTTACAGACCCCGCGGCACAAGCGCCTTGTGCTGCGGGGTCGTAAGAGCGAAGGGAGAGATTGGAGTCGCTAACCAGCGGGGAAGGCGGCCGTCAGCGCGCCAGCAGCACCGTCAGCAGGACGCCGACCAGAATCCAGGGCAGCAGCATGCCCAAGGGCATCGGCCGCCGTCCGCCGCCCAGGGCCTTCAGGCTGTCGGGGTGCAGGCGCAGGCCGCCGGCCGCCATCAGGCCGGTGCGTTCCGCGTCGGCGATCAGGCGGGGCAGGCGTTCCAGCGACGACAGCACGTTGCCGACCGTCTCGCGCACCCGCGCCTCGGGCCCCAGGATGTCGCGCATGTAGTGCTCGATCAGCGGGTGGGCCAACTGCCACATGTTGACCTCGGGGTACAGCAGGCGGCCGACGCCCTCGGTCACCAGCATGCTTTTCTGCAACAGCAGAAGCTCGGGCTGGGTCTGCATCGAGAACGCCTCGGTCACCTCGAACAACTGGCCCAGCAGGCGGGCCACCGAGATTTCGTTGAGCGGCCGGCCCATGATCGGCTCGGCGATCGAGCGGCAGGCCTGGGTGAAGGCGTCGATCGACTTGTCGGGGGGCACGAAGCCGACCTCGAAATGCACCTCGGCGACGCGGCGGTAGTTGCCGGTCAGGAAGCTCAGCAGCATCTCGCCCAGATAGCGGCGCATGCGGTGGTCGATCCGCCCGGTGATGCCGAAATCGACGGCCACCACATTGCCGTCGCGGTCGACGAACAGATTGCCGGGATGCATGTCGGCGTGGAAGAAGCCGTCGCGGAAGACTTGGTTGAAGAAGGCGTCGGCGGCGATCTCGACCACGCTTTTCAGGTCGATGCCGGCCTCGATCAGGCGGTCGCGCTCGCCGATCGGAATGCCGTTCACCCATTGGGTGGTCAGCACCCGGCGGGCGGTGCGCTGCCAATCGACGCCGGGGATGCGGAAGGTGCCGTCGCCCTCGAAATTCTCGGCCATCTCGGCCGAGGCGGCGGCCTCGAAGCGCAGATCCATCTCCAGCGCCACCGAATCCTCGAAGGTGCGCACGGTTTCGACGGGCTTCAGGCGGCGCAGGCCGGGCTGGGTGAATTCGGCGATCTCGGCCAGCCAATACAGCAGCTCGATGTCGCGGGCGAAGGCCTCTTCGACGCCGGGGCGCAGCACCTTGACGGCGACATCCTCGCCCTCGATGGTGGTGGCGCGATGGACCTGGGCGATCGAGGCGGCGGCCACCGGCATCTCGTCGAACCGCTGGAACAGCTCGGAGATCGGGCGGTCGAGTTCGGTCTCGACGATCTGGCGGGCGGCGGCGGCGGCGAAGGCCGGCAGGCTGTCTTGCAACTCGGACAGGTCGGCGGCCATCTCCTCGCCGACCAGATCGGGGCGGGTCGACAGGGCTTGGCCCAGCTTGATGAAGGTCGGCCCCAACTCGCGCAGGGCGACGGCCAGACGCTCGCCCGGCCGGCCGGGCAGCTTGCGCCGGAACAGGCGCAGCGGCAGCGCCAGCCCCTGGGTCACGGCGGTCATTTCCAACAGGATCAACGAGTCGTAGCGGGCCAGCACCAGGCCGATACGCATCAGGCGCCACAGATTGCGGATGGTGCGGATCATCTAGCTGCGCCAGGCGGAGTGCATGGCGGCGATGCCACCCCACACATTGCGCACCCGCACCTGCGACAGCCCCGCCTGTTCGATGCGGCCGGCCAGCGCCTGCTGGTCGGGGAAGCGGCGGATGCTCTCGACCAGATACTGATAGGCCTCGCGATTGCCGGTCACCATGCGGCCCATCAGCGGCATGACGTGGAACGACCAGTTGTCGTACAGCGTCTTCAGGCCGGGCACCACGACATGGCTGAATTCCAGGCACAGGAAGCGCCCGCCCGGCTTCAGCACGCGGCGCGCCTCTTCCAGGGCGCGGTCGATGCGGGTGACGTTGCGCAGGCAGAAGGCGATGGTGTAGGCGTCGACGCTGGAATCGGCGATCGGCAGGTTCTCGGCGTCGCCGCAGATCCAGTCGATGCCCTCGAGCCGGCCGCGGTCGATGGCGCGGTCGCGCCCCACGGTCAGCATTTCCTTGTTGATGTCGCAGACCGTCACCGCGCCGCCGCCCTTTTCCAGGAAGCGCAAGGCGATGTCGCCGGTGCCGCCGCCGACGTCGAGCAGCCGCATGCTGGATTGCGGGCGCAGCCAGCCGACGAACTCGTCCTTCCAAAGCCGGTGGACGCCTAAGCTCATCAGGTCGTTCATGAGGTCGTATTTCGGCGCCACGTCGTCGAAGACGTCGCGGACCAGCGAAGCCTTCTCGTCCTCGCGGACGGTGCGGAAGCCGAAATGGGTGGTTGGCGGGTCTTCTTTTTCGGTCATGCGGCACCATAGCGCCAAGGCTTGATCTCGGCAACGCGCGCGTGAGATGGTCCCCTCCATGCCGGAACTGCCTGAAGTCGAAACGGTCCGCCGGGGCCTCGCCCCGGTGCTCGAAGGCCATGTGATCCGCCGCGCCGAGGCCAGGCGGCCGGATCTGCGCGTTCCCCTGCCCGCCAATTTCGCCGAGCGCCTGACCGGGCGGCGGGTTCTGGCGGTGCGACGGCGGGCCAAATATCTGCTGATCGATCTCGACGACGGCTGGGTGTGGCTGGCCCATCTGGGCATGTCGGGACGGATGACGATCGGCGAAGGCGGAATGCTTGATCGCCACGACCATGTGGTGGTCGAGACCGACGCGGGCGTGGTGGTCACCTATCGCGATCCGCGGCGTTTCGGGCTGATGGATCTGGTGCCGGCGGCCGCGCTGGACGCCCACCCGTCGCTCGCCGCGCTGGGGCCGGAACCGCTCGACGACTCGTTCACGGCCGTGGCGCTCGGCGCCATGCTGGCCGGGCGCAAGGGGCCGCTCAAGACGACGCTGCTCGATCAGCGGGTGGTGGCCGGCCTGGGCAACATCTATGTCTGCGAGGCGCTGTTCCGCGCCGGGCTGTCGCCGATTCGGGCGGCCGGCACGCTTGGGGGACGCGCCACGACCCGGCTGTGGCAAGCGATTCGCGCCGTGCTGGCCGAGGCCATCGAGGCGGGGGGATCCAGCTTGCGCGATCACCAGCGGCCCGATGGCGAGTTGGGCTATTTCCAGCACGGCTTCCGGGTTTACGGCCGCGAGGGCCAGCCCTGCCCCGATTGCGATTGCGGCGGTGGCGTGCTGCGTCTGGCGCAGGCGGGGCGGTCCACTTTCTATTGTGCCAAACGACAGCGATGATGGTATAGCGTCGGCGTCATGGACACGCGATCGGCGCTTCGCGCCTTGGTTCTCGCCCTGTTTCTGTTGGCCGCGCCGCATGGCGCCGGTGCCGGGCAATTCCTGGCCGCCGTCGAGGACCTTCCCCTAATGCCCGGCCTCGCCGAAACCGCCGAGGGTTCGCTGGTTTTCGAGACGCCGCAGGGCCGCATCATCGAGGCCTCGGCCGAGGGTCGATTGAAGCCCGAGGCGGTGCAATCCTTCTACGACGCCACCTTGCCGCAACTCGGCTGGCAGCCGGTCGGCGGCGGCTTCTTCCGTCGCGAGGGCGAGGTGCTGACCGTCACGGTCGGCGGCGTCGGCGGCGGTCGGGTGCTGGTCCATTTCTCGGTGCTGCCCGAATAGGGCGCGCCCCTGGAAACCATTCAACGGAGTTTCGCATGCCCTACGAGAACATCATCGTCGAGACCAAGGGCCGAGTCGGTCTGATCACGCTGAACCGTCCCAAGGCGATGAACGCGCTGTCGGTCGGCCTGATCGCCGACCTGGGCAAGGCGCTGGACGCGCTCGACGCCGACGACGAGGTTGGCGCCATCGTCATCACGGGCAGCGAGAAGGCCTTCGCGGCCGGCGCCGACATCAAGGAGATGGCCGGCAAAAGCTATATGGACGCCTATCTCGAGGACTTCATCACGGTCGGCTGGGAGCGGGTCACCACCTGCCGCAAGCCGGTGATCGCGGCGGTGGCCGGCTACGCCCTGGGCGGCGGCTGCGAGATGGCGATGATGTGCGACTTCATCCTGGCCGCCGACACGGCCCGCTTCGGTCAGCCGGAGATCACCATCGGCACCATTCCGGGGGCCGGCGGCACCCAGCGACTGGCGCGCTCGGTGGGCAAGTCTAAGGCCATGGAGATGTGCCTGACGGGGCGCATGATGGACGCCGCCGAGGCCGAGCGCTGCGGACTGGTCAGCCGCGTGGTGCCGGCCGGCGATCTGCTGGACGAGGCGATCAAGGTCGCCGACCGAATCGCCAGCATGTCCCGCCCGATGGTCATGATGGCCAAGGAATGCGTCAACCGCGCCTTCGAGACCAGCCTGCACGAGGGCCTGCGCTTCGAGCGCCGGGTGTTCCACTCGACCTTCGCGACCGAGGACCAGAAGGAAGGCATGGCCGCCTTCGTCGAGAAGCGTCAGCCGAACTTCCGCAACCGTTGACGGGAAAAAAGACGGCGCGCGACTCGGGTTCGCCCGGCCGCCCGTCGATTCCCGTCTTGACGGAGTGGCCGGGTGACCCTATAAACCCGGCCTTCCTACGTTCCCGCACCAGAGCAGGGTTTTCATGGCACACCACAAGTCGGCCAAAAAGCGCATCCGTCAGACCGAACGCCGTACCGACGTGAATCGCGCACGCGTCGGCCGCATCCGCACCTTCATCAAGAAGGTCGAATCGGCCCTCGAGACCGGTGACCGCGCCCAGGCGCTGGAAGCGTTCAAGATCGCCGCCCCCGAGATGCAGGCCGGCATCAACAAGGGTGTGGTCCACAAGAACACCGTGGCGCGCAAGATCTCGCGCCTGTCGGCTCGCATCAAGGCGCTGCCGACCGCCTGACCGGCCGGTCCGTTCAAAATACGCCAGGGCTGCACCCCTTGAAGGGCGCGGCCCTGGGACGATTCAAAGTCCCGCCGAAAGAACCGGCGGGACTTTTTTTTGTGTTCCCGCTTCGGTCGCCTTGCCATCGGCAGCCCCCAAAGGTACAGTCTGAGTGCTCGCCAGGAAGGTGGGCCATCCATGTAAAATTCGCGCGGCAGTTCGGAGAATCCAACCCGGTGGGCTTTTGTATGGCCCTGAATCGTTCTGGGTTTTACTTTTGAATTCTTCAAGTTGTCCGACAAATTACCGGGAAATGCCCGGTTTCTTTTTGGGGCCGGTCTGGGCGCGCAAGGGTTCGAAGGGTGGCGATCCTTCGGCGACTCGGCGTGCGGGCTGGCCGGGACGGGGTTATGCGTGACGGGGGCGACATCCACGACATTCGGGGCGACGGCATGAACTCCGAGCGGTGGGACAAGGTCAAGGCGCGCCTGCGCGAAGAATTCGGCGAAGCCGCGTTCAAAAGCTGGCTGCTGCCGCTCGCCTTTGGCGGGTGCGACGACGGGCAGGTGCGGCTCGAGGTGCCGACCCGCTTCATGCGCGACTGGGTGGCCAGCCATTACGGCGAGCGACTCCGCGTGCTGCTGACCGGCGAGGACGCCTCGGTGCGCTCGATCGATCTGGTGGTCAAGCCCTCGGCC
>JADFZP010000204.1 GCA_015232485.1 Alphaproteobacteria bacterium | reverse complement strand
AGGGATAAGGAGCCCCGGGCCAGACGCGCCTTCTTTCCGACATTCCCCTACCCGCAAGCCAAGCCGCTGCGGGATGTTAGCCGATTGGTTCGATATCATCCATTCGTATTGGATGGGACGGCGCCTTCCTCCTCGTCCAACGAATAGCCGGCGGCGCGGACGGTGCGGATCGGGTCGGTTTCGCCGGGGCCGACCAGGACCTTGCGCAGGCGGCGGACATGGACGTCGACGGTGCGCGGCTCGACGTGGATGTCCTGGCCCCAAACGGCGTTCAGCAGATCCTCGCGCGAGAAGACGCAACCGGGATGGGTCATCAGGTATCGCAGCAGGCGGAACTCGGTCGGTCCCAGATGGATCGGGCGGCCGGCGCGGGTGACGCGGTGGGCGGTCAGGTCCATGGAAAGGTCTTGGAAGGACAGAACGCCCTTGTCGGGGGTCGGCTGGGCGCGGCGCAGCAGGGCGCGCACGCGGGCCATCAATTCGGGCACCGAGAAGGGCTTGGTCAGGTAGTCGTCGGCCCCGGTGTTCAGCCCGCGCACCTTGTCGGCCTCCTCGCCGCGCGCCGTCAGCATGACGATGGGCACGTCGCGGCTGGCCGGCTTGCGGCGAATCTGGCGGCAGACCTCGATGCCCGACATCAGCGGCAGCATCCAGTCGAGCAAGATCAGGTCGGGAGGCGATTCGGCCACCAGGGTCAGCGCCTCCTCGCCGTCGCCGGCTTCGAGAACGCGATAGCCCTCCTTCTCCAGGTTGTAGCGCAACAGGGTGACCAGCGGCGCCTCGTCCTCGACGACCAGGACGAGGGGCTTCATGGGATCTCCTCCTCGGCCTCGGGCGGCGGCGCGATGCCGTCGGCCTTGGGCCGGTCGCCCTCGATCGGCGTGCCCCTGACCAGGAAATGGATGGTCTCGGCGACGTTGGTGGCGTGGTCGCCGATCCGCTCGATATTCTTGGCGATGAACATCAGATGCGTGCAGGCGGTGATGTTGCGCGGGTCCTCCATCATGTAGGTGATCAGTTCGCGGAACAGGCTGGTGTGCATCTCGTCCACCTCCTCGTCCCGGCGCCACGCGGCCAACGCCTTGTCGGCGTCGCTTTCGACATAGGCGTCCAGCACCTCGCGGATGATCTCGGCGACCACCCGGCCCATCCGCGGAATGGCGCCGACCGGCTCGACCACCGGGATGCGGTTCAGCACCAGGGCGCGCTTGGCGACGTTGGCGGCGTAATCGCCGATCCGTTCAAGATCGGACGAGATGCGCAAGGCGGCGACGATGGCCCGCAGGTCGATGGCCATCGGCTGGCGCAAGGCCAACAGCCGCACCGTCAGGTTTTGCACCTCGTGCTCAAGGTCGTCGATCTGGCGGTCGCCGGCCACCACGCGGGCGGCGAGATCGCTGTCGCGGCCGACCAGCGCCCCGATCGCCTGATCAAGCTGCGACTCGGCCAGCCCGCCCATGCGGGTGATGGTCTGGGCGAGACGCTCCAACTCGGCGTCGTAGGCGCGCATCGTGTGATCGCCCATGGGAATTCCTTTCAACCGAAGCGGCCGGTGATATAGCCCTGCGTCAGTTTGTGGCGCGGGTTGGTGAAGATCTGCTCGGTCTCGCCGCATTCCACCAGCTCCCCCAAATGGAAGAAGCCGGTGCGCTGCGAGACGCGCGCCGCCTGCTGCATCGAGTGGGTGACGATCACGATGGTGTAGCGTTGGCGCAACTCGTCGATCAGTTCCTCGACCTTGGCGGTGGCGATCGGATCGAGCGCCGAGCACGGCTCGTCCATCAAGATCACCTCGGGGCTGACCGCGATGGCGCGGGCGATGCACAGGCGCTGCTGCTGGCCGCCCGACAGCCCGGTGCCCTGCTCTTGCAGGCGGTCCTTGACCTCGTCGATCAGGCCGGCCTTTTCCAGGCTGGTCATCACGATCTCGTCCAGCTCGGCGCGCGACCGCGACAGACCGTGGATGCGCGGCCCGTAGGCGACGTTGTCGTAGATCGTCTTGGGAAACGGGTTGGGCTTTTGAAACACCATGCCGACGCGGGCGCGAAGCTGCACCGGGTCGAGGCCCGACGTGTAGATATCCTCGCCGTCCAGCCAGATGCTGCCCACCACGCGGCAGGATTCGATCAGGTCGTTCATGCGGTTGAGGCAGCGCAGGAAGGTCGACTTGCCACAGCCCGAGGGACCGATCAGGGCCGTCACCTCGTTGGGGCGGATGTCGATGCTGACGCTCTTCAGCGCCTGTTTGGCGCCATAGAACACGTCGACGTCCCGCGCCGACACCTTGGCCAAGCGTCGATCGTCCAGGGTGGCCTGGCCCAGGGCGGGTTTGCTCGCAACGTTCATGTCACTACCACCGTCTTTCGAATTTCTTGCGCAACACGATCGCCAGCAGGTTCATCACGGCGAGGAACGCCAGCAGGATCATGATCGCCGCCGAGGTCCGCTCGACGAAGGCCCGTTCCGGGCTGTCGGCCCACAGATAGACCTGCACCGGCAGCACCGTGGCGGGGTCGAGGAAGCCCGCCGGAATGTCGACGATGAAGGCGACCATGCCGATCATCAGCAACGGCGCCGTCTCGCCGATCGCATGGGCGGTGGCGATGATGGTGCCGGTCAGGATGCCGGGCATGGCCAGCGGCAGCACGTGATGGGTGACGACTTGCAGGCGCGAGGCGCCCAACCCGCGGGCGGCCTCGCGGATCGAGGGCGGAACCGCCTTCAACGCGGCGCGGCTGGCGATGATGATCACCGGCAGCGACATCAGCGTCAGCACCAAGCCGCCGACCAGCGGCGCCGAGCGCGGCATGTTCAGGAAATTGAGGAACAGCGCCAAGCCCAGCAGGCCGAAGACGATCGACGGCACGGCGGCGAGATTGTTGATGTTGACCTCGATCAACTCGGTCCAGCGGTTCTTGGGCGCGAATTCCTCGAGATACACCGCCGTGGCCACGCCCAAGGGAAAGGCGAGGCACAGCGTCACCACCATGGCCAACAACGAGCCGACCACCGCGCCGCCAACCCCGGCCAGTTCCGGCTCGCGCGAATCGCCCGCCGTGAAGAAGGTCGTGTTGAAGCCAAGCGACACCGCCCCGGCTTGGCGCAACGAGGCGAGCCATTCGGCTTGACGGGCGTTCAGGCGCCCGGACTCGGCGGTGACGTGGCCCTTGACCACCATGTCGACGTCGTCCGAGGCGAGCAGCGTCACCACCCGCCTTTGCCCGATCAGGCCCGGATCGTCCCGCACCATGTCGCGCAGGACGCGATCGGCGCCCGAACTGATCAGGCCGAACAACTCGCGCTTCTCGTTGCGCGCCGTGACCTCGGGGAAGCGGGCCGCCAGGGCGGATTTGACCAGCCCGGCGAAGTCGCCCTCCTTGACCGCGCCGGCGTCGAACGACACCTCGACCGCGATCTCGGTCTGCGCGAAGGCGGTGTAGCCCTTGCCGACGATGGTCACCAGCAGCGCCACCAGGAAGGCCAGCGCCACCGCCACCGAGGCCATGCCGTACAGCTTGAACCGCCGCTCGGCGGCATGGCGCCGGGCCAGTCGCCGCGCCGTCCGTTCGTCAATCATATTGTTCACGGAACCTCTTCACCACCTGTAGGGCGGCCACGTTGAGCGCCAGGGTGACCAGGAACAGCACCAGTCCCAGCGCGAAGGCGGCCAGAGTCTTGGGGCTGTCGAATTCCTGGTCGCCGACCAGCAGCGTGACGATCTGGACGGTCACGGTGGTCACCGTCTCGAAGGGATTGGCGGTCAGATTGGCCGCCATGCCGGCGGCCATCACCACGATCATGGTCTCGCCGATGGCGCGCGATACGGCCAGCAGCAGCCCGCCGACGATGCCCGGCAGCGCCGCCGGCACCACCACTTGGCGGATGGTTTCCGAGCGGGTCGCCCCCAGACCCAGCGAAGCCTCGCGCAACGATCGCGGCACCGCCGTGATCACGTCGTCGGCGATCGACGAGACATAGGGGATGATCATGATGCCCATCACCACCCCGGCGGCCAGCGCGCTTTCCGACGAGACGCTCAGGCCCAATATGGTGCCGGCGTCGCGCAGGAAGGGCGCCACGGTCAGCGCCGCGAAAAAGCCGTAGACCACGGTGGGAATGCCGGCCAGCACCTCGAGCAACGGTTTGATGATGGCCCGCAGCCGGCGCGGCGCGTATTCCGCCATGTAGATCGCGGCGAACAGCCCCACCGGCATCGCCACCGCCATGGCGATGAGACTGATCAGAAAGGTGCCGGCGAACAGCGGCACCGCCCCGAAGGCGCCCGACGAGCCGACCTGATCCGAGCGGATCGCCGTTTGCGGGCTCCATTCGAGGCCGAACAGGAATTCGTGGATCGGCACCGCGTTGAAGAAGCGAATGCTCTCGAACAACAGCGACAGCACGATGCCGACCGTCGTGAACACCGCGATCGTCGAGGCGCCGATCAGCAGCCGCTCGACCAGCTTTTCGACCGCGTTGCGCGCCCGCAAATCGGGGCGCACGCGGCGCAGCGCCAGACCCAGTCCGCCGATCGCGGCGGCCAGGGAAAGAACGGCCACCGCCACCGCGCCAAGGCGCTTGAGCCGCAGATAGGTCTCGGCGGCCGCCGCCATGTCGGGATCGACATCGCGCGAGGTGACCACTCCGGCCGCCAGATTGCGCACATCGTTCATCAACAGGCCCAGCCGTTCGGGCGGCAATTCGCGCGCCGCCGGGGGCAGCGAGTCGACGACCAGCGAACGCACCACCACCGGCTCGAAGGCCAGCCAGCCCAGCAGCACCAGCAAAGCGGGCAGGCCGCTCCACAAGGCGACATAGGAACCGTAATAGACGGGCAGCGAATGCGGCCGCCGGTCGGCCGCCGCGGAACGCGCGGCGGCCCGGCGGCGCCCAAGGTGGAACCCCACGGCGGAGAGCAGAAGAAGCGTGGCCACCAGGGCTAGAAGCTGCATCGACCGGTTCCCGCCTTTACATCTTCAGATCGGCCATCGTGGTGGCCTGCTCGGCCATCGCCTTGCGCTCGGCGTCGGGCATGGGGATCAGGCCCTTGTCGGTCAGGTAACCATCCGGCCCCCACGACTTCTCGCTGGCGAACTCGGCCACGAATTCACGCATGCCCGGAATTTGGCCGACATGCGCCTTCTTGACGTAAAAGTAAAGCGGGCGCGAAACGGGGTACTTGCCCGAGGCGATCTCGTCGAAGCTGGGCTGGACGCCGTTGATCAGGCTCCCCTGCAGCTTGTCGGCGTTCTGGTCCAGGAAGCTGTAGCCGAAGATGCCCAAAGCCTTGGGATTGGCGCTCAGCTTCTGGACGATCAGGTTGTCGTTCTCGCCGGCTTCGATGAAGGCGCCGTCCTCGCGAACCGCTTGGCAGGCCGTCTTGTGGGCGGCGGCGTCCGACTTCAGCGCGACGATCTCGGGGAACTTGCCGCAGGCCTCTTCCATCACCAGTTCGACGAAGGCGTCGCGCGTGCCCGAGGTCGGCGGCGGCCCCAGGACCTCGATCGGCTGATCGGGCAGCTTCGCGTCGATCTGCTTCCAGGTCTTGTAGGGGTTGGCGACCAGCTTGCCATCGACCGGAACCTGCTTGGCCAGGGCCAGGAACACCTGCTCGCGGGACAAGTCGAAGCGGCTCGCCGTCTTGGCGTTGGCGATGACGATGCCGTCATAGCCGATCTTGACCTCGGTGATCGCCGTGACGCCGTTCTTGGCGCAGGTCTCGACCTCGGTCGCCTTGATGCGGCGCGAGGAATTGGTGATGTCGGGATGCCCCAGACCAACCCCGGCGCAGAACAGCTTGATCCCGCCGCCCGAGCCGGTGCTCTCGATCACCGGCGTCTTGTAGCTGGTGCTCTTGCCGAACTGCTCGGCGACCGTGGTCGAGAAGGGATAAACGGTGGACGACCCGACGATGCGGATCTGGTCGCGCGCCTCGGCGGCCGAGGCGAAAGCCACCGTGGCGACGGCGGCGGCGAGGGTCTTCTTCAGCATGGGGTCCTCCAGACGGGTCGTGTCGGGCCGGACATTACCGGCCGGCCGCGACTCTGGTGTGACAGCCGTATGAAGGTTTTGTGACAGTGGACACGGTGGCGCTCAGGCGGTGGCCCTCTCCGCTCGTCATAAGGGCGCGCGGGCGCCACGAAGCAGGCGCCGCCCCGTGGATGCCCGTGTCAAGCACGGGCATGACGGCCTCCAATATAGTCCCGCTCGTCATGGCCGGACTTGATCCGGCCACGAAGAGGGCCATGATCATTCCTCGACCGGGGCGCCGTCCAGGTCGCCGGGGCCGCCCGACAGGGCTT